>JAGLCR010000015.1 GCA_023146135.1 Bacteroidales bacterium | reverse complement strand
ATTTTAACACTTTCGTTGATTTTTGTATTCCTCATTCTTGCAGCCCAATATGAAAGTTGGTCACTACCAATGGCCATTCTTTTGGGAACACCATTTGCGATATTTGGAGCATTATTATTCCTATACCTTGGACGTTTAGGAAGTCCTACATTTGAAAATAATATTTTTGCTCAAGTTTCTTTCGTAATGTTAATTGGCATGGCAGCCAAAAACGCAATTCTTATTGTGGAGTTTGCCAATGATGAATTCAAAAAAGGTATTAGCTTATTTGATGCAGCAATTAAAGCTGCTCGATCACGCTTCCGTCCTATTCTAATGACTGCTTTCTCTTTTATCCTTGGAGTATTTCCATTGGTAATCGCCACTGGATCTGGTGCAGAAGCTCGTAAAGTTATGGGCATGGCCTTATTTGGAGGAATGAGTTTAGCAACCCTGCTTGGTGTGTTTATGTATCCTATGTTGTTTGTTGCCATTGGTAAGTTGTTTAATTATGAAAAACAACGAGATGCCATGCTTGCAGCTGAGAAAGAAAAAGAGAATCAAGCTGAAATAACTGAATAATGTTTATAAATTGAGAATATGAAAAAAATATACGGATTTATTGTTTTACTACTAATATTGGGTAGCTGTGTAGGACCAAAATATACTGAGCCTGAAAATAATATTGAAGAATCGTATAAACAATATATGTACGACACTTTGGTATCCAATGAAGACACAATAATTAACCTACGTTGGTGGGAATTTATTAAAGAACCCTCATTAGATACCCTTATTAGACACGCTCTTGTTTACAATAAAGATGTACTGATGGCGGCCACTCGGATTGAACAATCGAGAGCTATTATGGGAATGACTCGAGCCGATCAATACCCAGGCTTTTCACTTAGTGGAGGAGCATTACAAAGTTCGTCAAGCGGCGTGGACAACTATAATTATAATGTTGGCGTTGGAATGAATTGGGAACTAGTTTTTTGGGGGAGATATCGTGCTGCTGCCGAAGGTGCTCGAGCTGATTTAGCTGCATCAGAATTTGGAATGAGAAGTATTCAGATGAGTATCATTTCGGATGTGACTCAGTATTACGCTTTGGTATTGGACCTTAAAAATCGTTTAGAAATATCAAAAAAGACTTTAGGGTCGAGAGACAGTGCTGTATTGATTATTGAAGCTAGATTTAATGGAGGGGTTGTTCCTGAAATTGATTTGAATCAAGCACAAATAAACCAAGCTATTGCCGCAGCTGCAGTTCCAAATTATATGCGCCAATTAGCGATTGCCCAAAATGCTTTAGCTGTTATTATTGGCGAGCATCCTCGTGAAATTATTACGGATAACGAACAACTCGATAGCATGAATTTTGAACTTGATATTCCTTATGGCATTCCCTCCACTCTATTATTACGCCGCCCAGATATTTTGGCGAGTAGAGAAGCATATCATGCTCAGTTTAAACAAATAAATGTGGCTGTTGCACAACGCTTTCCTTCAATTAGTATTACTGGAATGTTTGGTGGGTCAAGTATGGCTTTAGGCACACTTACCGGATCTGGAGTGGCATGGAGTGCAGGAGCAAGTTTATTGGGACCCATATTCGAATTTGGTAAAAATAAACGAAGAGTTGATGTGGCTAGAGCTCAAGCAAAGGAAGCTCTTTACCGATACGAAAATACCGTAAACCAATCGTTTAGAGAAGTAGAAGATGCACTTGTAAGCATAAAAACTTTGAAACTAGAAATAGAAGCAAAAGAACGAGAAGCAAAAGCAGCTATAAATGCTGAGTATTTGTCGAAACTAAGATATGATAAAGGGGTTGCTAGTTACCTCGAAGTGCTAGATAATCAACGCTCTTCTTTCAATGCTCAGCTTGGTCTTTCATCTATTAAACGTCAATTAATTGATGCATATATTGGCTTGTATAAAGCACTTGGAGGCGGTTGGCTTTCAGCTGAAGAAGAAGAACAGGCTAAAAATAATGAAGCAAATACAGATACAACGAAAAAATAATCATATGAATTTACGCTTAGTTTTTATACTCGTTTTAGTTCCATTTTTAGGTTTTGCCCAAAATTTCAAAATGGAGTCGAAAGACAGCCTTAACGGGAAACCGAAAAACGGTATCGTATTTAGTGGTTATGTGAACACCATCTATAATTATGATTTTGTAGGAACATCCAGTCAGTACCCTGCTCTAAATATTGTGAGTATACCTGTAGGAAATGTATTGAAAGAACCATCGACCAGTTTCGTAATCTTTCAAACTCGACTACGATTCAAATCTGAACATCAAACAAAAATTGGAACAGTAAAGGTATATGTAGAAGCTGATTTTATCAATAGTGCAAATGCTTTTAGAATTCGTCACGCTTTAATTAGCGTGAAGAAGTGGGACTTTGGACAAACATGGTCCAACTTCTCCGATGAAGACGCTTGGCCAAATATGACTGATTATGATGGTCCACCTACGGGCATTTGGGCTCGTCCTACGATGATTCGTTATAATGCAATACAAGGAAAGAGGAACTCTTTAAGCTTCTCTGTAGAAGGGCCTTCACTGGAATACGACACACATCATGATTTGGACACTATAGTTAGTACTGCACATCAAGACATCCCTGATTTTACCGTTCGCTACCGATACAACACAGAAAAATTCCATTTTCAAATAGGGGCTGTACTTCGTAATATAAAATATAAGAATAATCTTGATAGTAGCTTCAATTATGAGCAAGGTTATGGTATTTCAGCATCCACGGGGATAACAATATTTAAGCGCGACCACTTACATGCTCAGGCAACAATTGGCAAAGGAATTTCTCGCTACTTAGTAGGTTTTGAAGGTTATAATTGGGATGCTGTTCCTACAGGCAATGGAAAACTTGAGTTAGTTCCTGCCATAGGAGGATTTATTGGATATGACCATTATTGGGATAAAGCTAAAAAATTTAGTTCTACAGCAGTATTTGGTTATATCAAGATTAAAAATGATGCACTACCTATTTTTCCGGGCGACTTTATGACAGGCTATTGGGGTTTGGTAAACTTTTACTACCACCCTATCGACAATCTTGATTTTGCCATTGAGTATGTAACCGCCAAAAGAGAAGATGCTTTGGAACAAACTGGTACAGGGGCGCGATTTCAGTTCTTAGTACAGTATGCTTTTTGAGCTTAGTCTAAAACATTAAACTTTTTTATATACTCAAGCACTGTCAAATCGCTACTAGCAGCTATCTTTGAGTTAATATTCCTTCGATGGGCATTTACAGTATGAAGACTCATGCTAAGCGCATCAGCAATTTCTTTACTTAGCAAACCTGCTTGTATCATTTTCAACAATTGTATCTCACGTCTGGTAAAACGAACAGGCATTCCTGATGGCTGACGTTTAACCTGCTTCTTGGGGCTTAAATCATTAGTATATCTATTCAATATTGCCTCTTTTGCAAGTGGAGAATAATAAGACTCACCACGCATCACCGCTTTTATTGATTCTACCAATTCCTTTTTGCCAGTATTCTTCATCAAGTAACCTAAGGAGCCAGCATTTATCATTTTATCGATAAAATAAATTTCGGCATGCATTGTTAGAGTAATGATTTTAATATGTGGAAACTTATTGCGTACGTATTTTACAACTTCATAACCCGACATTCCCGACATACTATAGTCCGTGATAAGAACATCAACCTCTTGGTTTTCAATGCCAATAATTCCTTCTTCACCACTAGCAGCATGTCCTACCACTTCCAACTCGGCAACTTGACCTAGTAGCATTGTTAAGCCGTCAATAAATAATTGGTGATCGTCTATAATAAAAACTCGAATCATATTCCCATTCTTTTCTTATGTGTGCTAAGATAGATTATCTTTTCAATACAATAAACGCAAATTACTCCAATTTTTCAACTACCAACTGAGCATTGCGAAAACCAACGACTTTAATACCATTCCCTCTTTCAATAAAACTATTGCTACAAACAGCATCATACACATCACCATCAATCATAACTTTGCCTGAGGGCCTAAGCATGCTATAAGCCGTTCCTTCTTGCCCTACCTGATTGCTAAGCTTCAAATCTGGCGCAATAAATCCCTCAAGGTGATTCTGAGTAGCATTTAGTGCAAAGCCAAAACGAGGATTTGTAAATAAGGTTTTTGCCGTTTGAAAGGATAATAAAATTGCTCCAAAAACTGACAACAAGACAATAAAAAAAGCTTCCAAAATCGTATCTATTTGAATAAAGCTAAAGTCGAAGCGAACATTTGCCAACAGGCTTAACACCAAGCCTGATATTAGAAGAACTATGCCTGCAACGCCTGCAACGCCAAATCCTGGGATCACAAATATTTCTAGTATTATCAAAACTATACCTGCAATAAAAATCAATATTTCCCAATTTTCAGCAAGACCTTCCACATATAGAGGAGCAAAATACAACATAGCCGCAGTAAGTGAAGCAATGGACGGAAATCCCATACCAGGACTTTGCAACTCAAAATAAATACCTCCCACAATTACCATAATAAGAATACCATGCACATATGGGCTTATAAGAAAATCAATAATAGTATCAGCAGCGCTTAGCTTAAGTTCATATTTTTCGTAATCTACAAATCCATAATGTTTTATTGCTTCATCAATTGTTTCTACCTGAGCTTCACAAAAACCATTAGCAATGGCCTCAGAAGTAGTAAATGTCAATACTTTTCCGCTATCCGAAACATGCTCCACATATAAATCCTGATCAACCATAGCCTCCGCTATTTCGGGGTTACGCCCTGTAGCTTGAGCCGTTGATCGCATCATTGCGCGCATATACGATTGGTACTTATCTGGTAAGGCCTCGGCATTTTGATTAACCACGGTGGCAGCCCCAATATTTGCTCCTTCACGCATATAAATACTATCACAAGCGATGGAGATTAAAGCTCCAGCAGAGGCTGCATTATTATCAATAAACACTACTACAGGGATTTCTGATTGCAATACTCGTGTACGCATTGTATCAGCAGCCGAAAGCTCTCCTCCATAAGTATTCATGTGAAGTATAATTAAATCCACATTCTCATTTTTTGCTTGGGCAAAAGCCTTTCCCATGCGACGTACTACTGGTGGAGCTATTTCTTCGTTTACATCAAAAATATACACTTTCGTTTTTGATGAGTCTATAGATTGAGCACTTGCATTCGCAAAAAGAAATAGAGCGGATAGGAAAAACAAAATAGCAATCTTCATGGCTTTGGTTTAGGTTTATGCAAATATACGGATTATGTTTTTTGGTTTACATCTATAATAATGGCAATTCCTACGAGCATATTACCTTCATATTTCTTAAACGTTAAGTTTATGTTAAGTATAGCTTATTCATTTTATTGGCTCATTCAAAAAATTATTTTTGCCGTACAAACAATGAATAATTACAAAACCAAAGACACATGAATAAAGTATTACTCTTTAGCTTAATAATAATTGCTTCGCTAAAATCAGTCACATTAAGTGCACAAACAAACACCGATTTTAATGTGAAATGGAATAACGGGCTTCGTATTCAAAATTCGGATAAAAGTGTCAAAATAAAAATCGGTGGTCGTATTCAATACGATATGATGTTTATCAGACAAGATAGTACTATGGACAATCATTTTGCAACAGCAGGAAATGGAGCTGAAGTTCGTAGAGCACGATTTTTTATGTCAGGTAGTATCTACGAAAATATTGATTATAAACTTCAGGTAGACTTCGCAAACAACGCACTAACATTGAAAGACGCTTACATCAGATTTAAGCATATACCTATAGTCGGAAATTTACAAGTAGGCCATTTTAAAGAACCCATTGGGCTTAACACTTTAACGAGTTCAAAATACTTAAGCATGATGGAACGACCTGTAGCAAGCTATCTTGACTTAGACCGCAGGCTGGGTCTTATGATTTACAATCAGCATTTTAACAAGCGTTTGACTTGGCAATTAGGGTATTTTTTACCCAATATAGCAAGCAATAAATACATTGGTAATGGATATCATATAACCAGTCGCATTGTAGGGCTTCCAATATACGATGATGGCGAAACCTATAAAGTATTACACATCGGACTAGCTTATTCACACGGATATTTGGATCAAAAGACAAGCTCTTTCCGCTTTAGGCCCGAAGCTCACCTAGCTCCAAAATACATCAACTTTAAGGTTACTGACATGAAAAATACTAATATTGCTAATCTTGAACTAGCTTTTATTTATAATCAATTCTCTATACAAGGCGAATACCACCACTATTCATTCTCGCATGGAGACACTGCTCATTATCAAAACTCAAGCTATTCTTCAGGTATATATTATGCCACTTTTTCGTGGATGCTTACTGGCGAACATCGTAACTATTCCAAAAAGAAAACTGCTTTTGATATAGTGAAGCCAAAGAAAAACTATGGTAAAAATGGCTGGGGAGCTTTCGAACTAGCATTTCGTATTTCGCATACCAATTTCAATGTCGATGATTTGGATGGAGGCGAAATGGATAACTATACATTAGGACTAAACTGGTACTTAAACCCTGCAGTAAAAGTAGCTGCTAACTACATTCATACCAACTCTTTTTCTTATTACCATGGAAGCTCAGATATTTTTCAAATGCGATTCCAAGTGGCATTCTAGCCCAAGTTTGAAGCTTATTTTAGTTCTCAATTCTATTACTAATATACAGAATATCTACGCGATACAATTTCGCAGCAATAGGATTAACAGCTAAGCTTGATGCAAGAACCAATAGCTATTTATCGCTGTATGTCAAATATAAACACCTAAAAACCATTTTTTTTCTATATTTGTTGTTCGACTAATAATTACAAAATCCAAATTATTAGTTAAGGTTTTTTAATGATCTAGTAATGAATCTAACTTAAATAATAACAAAAGCTGTTCAAGTAATTGGAACTGTTTTTCACAATATATCAAAAAGAATGAAAAAGATACTATTTGCAATACTAATATTGTTATTAATAAATGACACTTATGCTCAAGGGTTAAAGTTAGATTGGGGAGTAGGTGAAGGTGGAACAGGTGATGATCAAGTGGGTGAGATTTGTGTAAGTTCACAAGGGGAGGTTGTGATTGTTGGCAGCTTTTATACAACTGTTGATTTTGATCCAGGTCCAAGCGTAAGCAATCTAGTGTCGGCAGGATATTATGATATTTTTATTCAGAAACTGGATACTAATGGGCAGTTGATTTGGGTAAAGCGAATAGGTGGAACAGGATCACAAATTGCTTATGCATGTACAGTTGATGCTTTAGGTAATATCTTTATTACTGGAACTTTTGGAGGTAGTACTGATTTTGACCCAGGTTTAGGGACTGCCTATCACACGTCACAATATGGTATGGATATCTTTGTTCTAAAACTAAATTCAAGTGGGGATTTTCAATGGGTGTCCTGTATGGGAGGTTTACTACAAGAGAATGGTAATGATATCGCTTTGGATCAGTTTGGTAATATATATGTTACAGGGGAATTTGAAGGAACAGTTGACTTCGATCCAGGCAGTGGAACAAATAATCTTACATCATTAGGAAATAAAGATGGTTTTATTGTAAAACTATCAGCTAATGGAAGTTTATCATGGGCAAAAGCAATAGGAGGAACCTCACTTGATTTTTCAAATTCAATAAATATTGATCAGAATAATGCTATAGTTCTTACAGGTTGTTTTAACGGAACTGTGGACTTTAATCTTGGGAGTGGAGTTTATAATTTAACATCAGCAGGAAGTGCCGATGCATGGGTGCTTAAATTAAATATGAATGGAGGTTTTATATGGGCAAAACAGTTGGGTTCTAATTTAACAGAGTTTGCAAACTCCCTAACTACTGATTTGAATAACAATGTTTTAGTGACAGGTTACTTTACCGGAATTAGCGATTTTGACCCTGGTACAGCAACATACAATTTAACAAGTAATGGGGGAGGTGATGTTTTTATTCTAAAACTGAATAGTTTGGGAAACTTTGTATGGGCAAAGAGTATGGGTGGAGGAGTATCCTCATCTAATGATTATGGAAGTTCGATAGTGACAGATAATTCGGGGAATGTATTCACCGTTGGAAGCTTCAAAGGAATCATTGATTTGAATACTGATACGGGTACTTTTTTGGCTGGCTCGTCCAATGGGAGTATATTTGTTCATAAATTGAATAGCAATGGTAATTTTATTTGGGCATCTATTTCGGGTTTTTCAAGCCAAAGTTGTGGCGCATCTTCTGTTTTTGCAGATCAATCCAATAATATATACGTAGGAGGAGCTTATAAAAGTAGTTTTTACTTTGGAACAACCAACAACCATGTAAGCTATACTTCCAATGGTAATGGGGATGCCTTTATACTTAAAACATCACCATGTTACCCTTTATATAATACAGTTTACGATACTGCTTGTGATGTATATTCTTTAAATGGTATTACTTATACGCAATCAGGAAGTTATTCATATATTGCACCCTCATATTATGGTTGCGATAGCATAATTACATTAAACTTAATCATTCATAATTCATCGGTAGTATTAGATAACCAAGTTCATTGTGATTCATTTATGTGGATTGATAGTGTTGTTTATACGCAATCTAACTATACCGCAACACATACATTAACAGGTGTTCATGGTTGCGACTCGGTAATCACTTTGTATTTAACGATAACTAAACCAGATACTTCAGTCATTCAAAATGGAGCAGTTCTATCCTCAAATCAGCCTTTTGCCTCTTACCAATGGTTAAATTGTGATGATTTCTACGCACCCCTTACAAATGACACCTTACAAAGTTTTACTGCTAAAGCCAATGGCCATTATGCTGTAGAAGTTTCATTGGGTAATTGTGTTGACACTTCATCTTGCTCTGAAGTAACAGGTCTATCTGCTATATCTAATGATTTACACAATTATTTATACACTATATACCCAAACCCTACAAATGGAAAATTTACAATAGATTTGGGGAAAGGAGAGGAGGATATTACCATAACAATATTTAATATTCTTGGTGAAAGAGTGATTGATAAGCATTTTGCCTCCGCTTCAATAATAGATCTTGATATTATAGGGAATCCTGGGCTCTATTTTGTGAGTCTTCAAAGTAAAAATAGAACAACTGTTACGTTTAAGATTGTTAAGAAATAGTCCCAATAGCGTTTCATGCGCTTCAACTATTATTGTACACCATATGACTTTGTTTGTTTTTAAAGAAACTATATAACTAAAATACTGTGACTTGAACAAGTTAGTATGCTACTTTTTTGCTTACTCTCTACATTATAACCAATTTGAGATAGTAATATTTAACCTAAATTATCTATTTTGTGAATATAATAAATGGAATTAATTTTACACAAACTCTCATACCATTATATGTCTAGAATACTGCATCTTACTACTCATGCTAGCTTATTATTAACAAGCTAGTATTTTTTTCACAAAAAAAACCCCCACCAACGAGATTATATAACTATTTTAGCAGCCTAAATAAACTATAAACTAAAAATTAAACACCATGAAAAAAATTACATTGCTTTTGTTTGCAATAACACTATACGCATTTAGTGGTATGGCGCAAACTTATTTTGAGGATTTCAATGCTGGAATGCCCTCAGACATGACTTTAATCGACAACGATAGTCTAACACCTTACTATACTAACTGGGTTGTTGGAACACCTTGGATTAGTTACGAAAGAGCTGGAACTGATAGTCTAGCTATGAGTACTTCATATTACAGTCCTTCTGGACAATCTGATGATTGGATGATTACTCCTAGTATTGCCATTGCCACTGGAGACTTCTTAGTATGGGAAGCTATGGCTTGGGATGCTACTTATTCAGATGGATATGATGTAAAACTTTCTACTACTAGTGGAACAGATATGTCAACATTTACCACTACTCTATTATCAGTTGCTGCTGAGCAAACTGTTTGGACTGGTCATTCTATTGACTTAAGCACCTATGATGGTCAAACTGTTTATATTGCATTTATAAACAATTCAAGTGACATGTTTATATTATCTATTGATAATATTGCTGTAATGTCAACTCAGTTTGATGTAGCACCTACAGCAGTTATTGTACCTGTAAAAATTGGTTTAAACCTTGCTCCATTTGATGTTATGGGTTCTGTGGTTAATAAAGGTTTAACTACTATTACTGATTATAAATTAAACTATAGTGTTAATGGTAGTGCTACTGTATCAACTGTTATCACTCCTACAGCTGGATTTGGAACTTATGGAGCAGACGATTTTGCTGCATCATGGACTCCAACAGCAGTTGGTAACTATACTATCAAAGTATGGGTAACTGACCTTAACGGAACTAACGTAAACCCAAGTGCAACTGATACATTATCTGCACAATGTGAAATCGTTGCTCAATCTGTACAAAGATTGCCATTATACGAGACATTTACAAGTTCAACTTGTGGTCCTTGTGTAGCTGGAAACACTAATATGGATGCTTTATTTGCTGCTAACCCTAACCAATGGGTATGTGTTAAGTATCAAATGAGCTGGCCTGGATCAGGTGATCCATATTATACTGCTGAAGGTGGAGATCGTAGAACATTCTATGGTGTTAACTCTGTACCTCGTCAAGAAATTGATGGTGGTTATGATGGAAACTCTTCTGCTGTAACTCAAGGTATGTTTACTTCTGCATATAACACAATTTCTATGCTTGACATATCTGCTGCTTTAAATATTTATGGCATGCAAACATCTCTTACTGTAGACATGAACCCTTCTGATGATATTAGTGGTAACCTTAAGTTATTTGTTGCTATTGCTGAAGGAAAAACTACTGGTAATGTAGGTTCTAATGGTGAAACTGAATTCCATTGGGTTATGAAAAAAATGATGCCTGATGCAAATGGTACTACTTTAGCTAACTTTACTAATGGTACTGCTGTTAGCAAGTCTTTAGCTTATACATTCAACGGAAGCTACCGTTTACCTGCTGATGCAACTAATCCTATTGACAATGCTACTGAGCATTCAGTAGAGGAGTTTAGTGATTTAATAGCTGTTGTTTGGGTACAAGATGTAACTACTAAAGAAGTTCTTCAATCAGCTTTCTCTTCAGTAACTGCTGGAATGAGCGATGCTGAAAGAGCTAATTTAATTACTGCTGTTTATCCTAACCCTGCTCAAGATCAAGTTAATATTAACTTAAACATGGAGCAGTCAGAAAATGTTGAAGTATCTATCTTCAATACTGTTGGTCAAGTTGTTCTTTCTGAGAACCATGGTAGCATGAACGGTGTTAACACTCTTAACATTAAATTAGATAACCTTTCAACTGGTATCTACTTCGTGAAAATCGTTGTAGGTGACAAAGTATATACTAAGCCTCTTCAAATTACTAAGTAATTAGAAAACGCTTTCTAATTAAAGGCCGTCAATCAAGTGATTGACGGCCTTTTTTCTTTTATTAAACAAGACGCTGAGTGAATTAATACTTTTTAACATTTTACTAATGCAACTATATGCGCTTTCAAATGTCTAGTCGATGTAAATAACTATATTTGCATATTAATAATAACACACACATATTAAAAAATCTATACTATGAAAAAAATCTTACTTTTTAGCTTTTTAAGCTACTTTACCATTTTAGGTGCATTTGCTCAAAGCATTGAGCTATATACGAAAGCAGGAGTTCAAATGAATAATGGTGACACCATTGTTATGGTTTCTACTAGCGCACATGCTGATCTAATTATAGGCATGGACGTTACTAATGTTGGTAGCACAGATATGAATGTTCATGCGAAAAAAACAGAATTAAGTATTGTGCCAAACAGCGAAAATTATTTTTGCTGGGTAAGTTGTTACCAACCTCATATTTTTGTTTCTCCAAGCCCTATGCAAATCATTAAAGGTGATACCATAAAAATATTTTCGGGCGACTATAGCTCCAATGGCAATGCAGGAACAAGCTATATAATGTACACTTTTTTTAGTGATAAAAATTCAAATGATTCTATTGCATTTGTAGCCAAGTATATTACTGGTAGTGCAGTAAGCATAAATGATTCTGAAGAAAAACCTGAGATTTCTAACTTATACCCAAACCCTGCTACAAACATTGTTTCTGTTAAATTTGACCTTAAAGGTACTTTTAATGCAGAATTAGAAATTCGTAATATTTTAGGCTCTGTTGTAAAAGCAGTTTCCATAAATGAGAATCAAGGAGTTGTGAATTTAGATGTATCTGACCTAACAAACGGTGTTTATTTCTATTCATTCATTTCAAATAATAAAGTAATCAAATCAAAGAAACTGATTATTCAACGATAGTCAATTACTTACACAAAATATTTTAAGGCAATATTTCATTGAAATATTGCCTTTTTCTATATTCTAAAGTCTTATCACTATTACGTACATTTGCAATGCACAAAATCAAAAGAACATGATACATTCCAAAAAGACCAAACTGTTTTTACTCCTAATTATAGGAGCTAGCCTCCTTTTTGCTTTTGCATACAAAACAAGCTTTATCGATATCAATACTCCAATCCCAAAATCATTAGCTAATATCAGTGTAAAGAATGGAGAGTTTGTATATACTAAGAATGGAAAAAATCTTAAGCTATATACTATTGATCAAGAAAATGAGAAGCGCAATAAATGGAGCTTAAGTCAATTTGACGAAGTGGAAACTGGCAACGAAAATGGAATTGATTTTCAATTTAAAAAGGACTTTGATGGCACTTTAATCTACGGTCTTTATGGTGATGAACCCATGAAGTATCCTATTGCTGTTTATTTTAAGAAACATGAGATAATTAAAAATGGAAAGGCGAGTATTAATATTCGAAAACGACTCAGTGGTAAATATGATTTGGCAAATTGGGAAAAGCATAAAAAGGGTCGTTTAGCTTATCGAGTATTGGATAAACAAAACAATATAATTATAAATAAGAGTATTTCTTTTACCGTAAATGATAGTTTTAACATTGTTCCTGATATAACATGGGGGCCATTCTTAAGTAGGCAAACAGAACGTTATATCACTATTTCGTTTGCAACAAATCTTAAATGCACTCCAACAGTGATTCTCAACAATATCCAATTCGATTTTAAAGAAGGTAAAAATCATGAAATAACTCTTTCAAATATGTTTGCAAACACCAGCTACACATACGAAATAAAGATTGGTGATATCATCCATAAAGCACGGCTTCAAGCTGCTCCAAAACCAGGCAATAAAGATAAGTTCACCTTTGCATTTGCTAGTGACAGTCGTGGCGGCACTCTTAAAGGAGAGAGTAATACTAAAGGTCATAATGCGCTGATATTAAAAAAAATGGCAGCATTGGTTGCTTATAAAGATGTTAAATTTTGGCAATTTACTGGCGATATGATTGATGGTTACAAAATTGATAAGGGTGAGATGGAACTCGAATATACCAATTGGTTAACAAGCATTACTCCATTTATGCACAGCACCGTACTAAATGTAGGCATGGGCAACCACGAAATATTAATGAATACATTTGGTAATCCAAAAGAGTACAATAGTGTGGATGGTTTCCCTTATGACAAACGATCTGGCGAATCGCTATTCGCATCCTACTTCTCCAACCCAGCTAACGGTCCCGAAAGTGAAGATGGTTCAAAATATGATCCTGATAGTACTAATGTAGATTTTCCAAGCTATAAAGAAAATGTGTATTCCTATATATATGGAAATACAGCCATGATTGTGCTAAACTCAAATTATTGGTACACCCCAAACCCAGGAATAATCTCGAAAATCGGAGGCAATCCACACGGATATATTATGGATAATCAATTAAATTGGCTAGCCAATGAGATTGCTAAATATGAAAAAGACGATCATATTCAACATGTTTTTGTAACTATTCATACCCCCGTGTTTCCCAATGGTGGACATTCATACAATGACATGTGGTATAAAGGAAATAATGAAATTAGACCATGGGTTGCAGGAACATCTGTTGAAAAAGGTATTATTGAGCGTCGTGATGAAATGCTTGATATTTTGGTCAATAAAAGCAAGAAATTCAGAATATTGTTGACCGGCGACGAACATAACTATAGCCGATTAGTGGTTGATAATAATACGAATATCTACCCTGACGACTGGGCAGGAAAAAAAATAAAGCTAAACCGCCCATTTGTTCAAATTGTTAACGGAGCTGCTGGCGCCCCCTATTATGCCCAAGAAACACTTCCTTGGACTCCAAGTTTGAAAAAGTTCTCTTCTCAATATGCTTTAGTATTATTCAATATTGAAGGCGATAAAATTGAGATTGAAGTAATTAATCCCAACACTTTAGAGACAATTGAAAAGGTAGTCTTATAGTTCTAAACAATTTCACCCAATAAAGTAGCCGCAGTACAATCTGTGCACTTAACCATTATATAGTCACCAATCTTAGTTTCCATACGGTTAAACACCATCACTTTGTTTTGTTGTGTTCTTCCCGACATCTGCTCAGTAGAACGTTTAGAAACATTCTCCACTAGCACTTCAAATACTTTTCCTATATCTTGCTTATTATTATGTAATGATGATGCTTGCTGAACTGCAATTACTTCTTGCAAACGCGCTCCTTTTAAATCCTCAGGCACATCATCAGGCATTTTGTTTGCTGCAAATGTATCTGGCCGCTCCGAATACTTAAACATAAAAGCATAGTCATAGCTCACCTCCTTCATTAAAGATAAAGTATGTTGATGTTCTTCATCAGTTTCACCACTAAATCCACATATAATATCTGTTGATAAACCACAATCTGGAATCAACTCCTTTATTTTGGAAATGCGGTTTAAATACCATTCACGTGAATAAACCCGTTTCATACGTTTCAAACAAGAGGTACTACCAGACTGAACTGGTAAATGAATTGAATTACAAATATTTCTTGTTGCCGCAATAGTTTCAATTAATTCATCAGAAATATCCTTTGGATGAGATGTGGCAAAACGAACTCTTAAGTCAGGGCTCAATGCCGCCACCATTTTCATTAGGTCGGAAAAACCAACTTTCAATCCTCCATCTTTCCAATTAAACGAGTTCACATTTTGGCCTAAAAGAGTAACTTCTTTATAACCTTTATCCAGCATATCTTGCGCCTCAGCTAAAATAGATTCTGGATCGCGGCTACGTTCATGACCACGAGTATACGGCACTACGCAATATGAACAATAATTATCACAACCACGCATAATTGAAATAAAACCTGACACACCATTTTTATCTAAACGAACCGGCGTGATATCAGCATACGTTTCCTCAAGCGAAAGAACAACATTAGCCATTTGTCGACCATCTTCCGTTTCCTTTATCAAATTGGGTAAGTCACGATATGCATCTGGACCAACTACCATATCCACAAACTTTTCCTCTTCCAGCAAAGTAGTTTTTAAACGCTCGGCCATGCAACCCAAAACACCAATCTTTAGATTTGGCTTTTTTGTTTTCAAATGCTTAAACTCCTGCATACGATTGCGCACACGCTTCTCGGCATGATCCCTAATCGAACAAGTATTTACAAATATTAAATCTGCTTCCGATTGATTCTCGGTAAGTGAATAACCCTCTTTCTCTAAAATTGAAACTACCACCTCGCTATCAGATACATTCATCTGGCAACCGTATGTTTCTATATATAATTTCTTTTCCATAATTATCAATTGAACGGCAAAAGTAAATCAATTTATCCTTGTATATAAGGTATTATATTTGATAATTATCAGATACAAAAAACACGAAATCCACATTAGCATTTGATATACTGATACTTATATTATTCTCACTTATTGAATAAATAATATATAACTTTGCCGCGATTTTTCGGACATATCTTTTTTCCGAAATAGAACTTAAAAAATTGCGTATTTATGGCTAAGAATCTTGTAATAGTTGAGTCACCTGCAAAGGCGAAAACGATTGAAAAATATTTGGGTAAGGATTATGTGGTGAAGTCAAGTTTCGGGCATATTAGGGACCTAGCGAAGAAAAACTTAGGAGTTAATGTGGAATCTGATTTCCGACCTGTTTACGAACTTGACCCTGATAAAAAGAAAGTAATCGCTGAATTAAAAAAAGCGGCCAAAATATCGGAGACCGTTTGGTTAGCTTCGGATGAAGACCGCGAAGGAGAAGCAATTGCCTGGCATTTGTCAGAAGCATTAAAGCTAGATCCAAAAAATACAAAACGTATCGTTTTTCACGAAATTACCAAAACTGCAATTCTAAATGCAATTGAAAACCCTCGTGATATTGATTACAACTTAGTTGACGCTCAACAAGCTCGCCGAGTTTTAGATCGTTTAGTTGGTTTTGAATTGTCACCTTTATTATGGCAAAAAGTAAAGCCGTCGCTATCAGCAGGTCGTGTACAATCAGTAGCCGTTCGACTAATCGTAGAACGTGAAGATGAGATTGAAAATTTTCAATCAACTTCTTCTTTTAAAGTTACAGGTCATTTCATTACCTCTGACAATAATAATTTTAGTGCTGAATTAGCTACAAAATTTAAAACTAAAGAAGAAGCTCACGATTTTCTAGAACAATGTAAAACTGCTAATTTCAAAATAACTAAAGTTACAAAAAAGCCTTCTAAAAAAAATCCACCACCTCCATTTACTACTTCCACTTTGCAACAAGAAGCTAGCCGTAAAATGGGTTATTCTGTTTCAAAAACGATGACATTAGCGCAGCGTTTGTACGAATCAGGAAAAATCACCTATATGAGAACAGACTCGGTAAATCTTTCAGGTCTTGCTATCAATTTGGCTAAGGAAGAAATTACGTCACAATGGGGTGCTGAATATGTAAAGACTCGTAAATTTAAGACCAGCTCTAAAGGAGCCCAAGAGGCTCACGAAGCCATTCGACCAACATATTTGAATAGCCATTCAGAAGGAGCGGATGCAGGGCAGAAAAAACTTTACGAATTAATATGGAAGCGTACCATTGCCTCACAAATGAGCGAGGCTTTAATTGAAAAAACTACCATCGATATCGAAATTGATAATAATAATTATAAGTTTGTTGCTCATGGTGAAGTAATCAAATTTGATGGCTTCTTAAAAGTATATAATATAACTACCGACGAAGATGAAGCTGAATCAACAAGTGGAAACAAGATATTGCCTGCAGTAAGTCAAGGTGATATTTTAAGTACTGAAAGTATTTTTGCAGTGCAACGATTCACAAAACATCCTGCCCGATATACCGAAGCTAGCTTAGTACGGAAAATGGAGGAACTAGGCATTGGACGACCTTCTACTTATGCACCAACAATCTCTACAATTCAAAGAAGAGGCTATGTGGTAAAAGAGGAGCGCGAAGGGATTCTTAGAAATTATACCGAATTATCATTAATTGATGGCAAACTTTCTGAATCTAGCAAGTCAGAAAAAACTGGATTTGAAAAAGGAAAACTATTCCCTACAGATATAGGAATTTTGGTTAACAAATTCCTTTTAAAGTACTTCGATAATATCCTAGAATATAATTTTACTGCTAGTGTTGAGAAAGAATTTGACCAAATTGCTGCAGGAAAGGTTGAGTGGAATAAAATGATTAAATCATTTTACACAGGTTTTCATGAAAAAGTTGTAGACACTAAAGAAAATGCTGAACGTTTCAGTGGAGAGCGCCTATTGGGGAAAGATCCTAAAACAGGTCAAAATATATACGCAAAGATTGGTAAGTACGGTCCTATTGTTCAAATGGGAGAAACTACCGATGAAGAAAAACCAAAGTTTGCCGGAATTCAAAAACCCCTAACCTTGGCTAAAATAGTGCTTAAAGATGCTCTTGAGTTGTTTAAGTTTCCTAGAGATATAGGCGAATATGAAGATAAAAAGGTAGTTGTAGCAGTGGGGCGTTTTGGTCCTTATGTACGTCACGATAGTTTATTCTTCTCCATTCCAAAAACAGATAGTCCGTTGAATGTAACTATTGAGCGCGCAATTGAACTTATTGAGGCTAAACGCCAAAAAGACCGTGAAAACACCATTCGAGTATATGATGAAGATAGTGAAGTTAAGGTGTTAAACGGACGGTTTGGCCCATACATCAACTATAAAAAGAAAAACTATAAGATTCCTAAAACTACTGACCCTGCTTCATTAAGTTTAGCTGATTGCATGGAATTAATTGCAAAATCACCTTCTAAGAAAAAGACCACAACAAAAAAGAAGGTCACTTCGAAAAAGAAAACAGCAACTAAAAAGAAGGCTACTACTAAGAAGAAAACTGCAGCCAAAAAGAAAGCTCCTGCTAAAAAGAAAGTAGTTGCAAAAAAGACTAAGTAAGTTATTATGGATTTAAGCATTTATTTACAAGCTGTTGAATTAATAGACTTTGATATACAAGGTGTTGTTCATGAGCGCCGTATGGGTGATATCATATCAGCTTATACAAATGAGTCGGGCTTTCCCGATTATGAAAATGCTCAATTGGCAATCATCGGTGTAAACGAATCTCGCAATGCAGTTAATAATGAGGGTTGCAATGCTGCTCCAGACGAAGTACGCAAATTTTTATATTCTTTATACAGCTCTGATAGCAAATTGAATATAGTAGATTTAGGAAATATTGCTCCTGGGGCCACTGTTGATGATACTTATTATGCACTAAAAACGATTGTTTCAGAATTACTTCAAAAAGAAATAGTTCCTATCATTATTGGAGGCTCTCAAGATCTTACATATGCAAATTATTTGGCCTACGAAAATATGGGACAAATAATTAATATTACGGCCATCGACTCACATTTCAATTTGGGTAATGCTGAAGAGGTTTTTAATTCACGGTCATATCTTAGTAAGATTATTCTACACCAGCCAAACTATCTATTTAACTATACTAACATAGGTTACCAAACATATTTTGTTGACCAAGCAGCTGTTAGTTTAATGAAAAATTTATTTTTCGACGTTTATCGTTTAGGTGAGGTTCGTGACGATATGCTAAAAGTAGAGCCCTTGGTACGAAATGCCGACCTATTAAGCTTTGATATTAGCTCGATAAAACAATCAGATGCGCCAGCTAATGCAAACGCATCACCAAATGGTTTTTATGGAGAAGAAGCCTGCCAAATAGCTCGATATGCTGGACTCAGCGATAAATTAACTTCAATAGGTTTTTATGAGTTAAATCCTAAATTCGATAATAATGGACAAACAGCACATTTGGCTGCACAAATGATTTGGTATTTTATAGAAGGTTATACTCAACGTAAAGGAGACTTTCCTCATAAACAAAAAGAAAAATATATTAAATACACTGTTGCTATTGAAGTAGATCATGAGCATGAACTCGTATTCTATAAAAGTAAAAACAGTGGTCGATGGTGGATGCAAGTGCCTCTAGAAAACCCAATGTCACAATCTAAATACGAGCGTCATTTTATGGTTCCTTGTTCCATATCTGACTATCATTTAGCGAGTAAAGGCGAACTGCCAGATCGTTGGTGGCAAGTCTATCAAAAACTAATGTAAGAACCTTGACTTTTGTGCCGAAAAGCATATCTAAACAGGTTCTAAATAACATATATTTTTAATACTTAACGCAACTATTTTATATTTGTAATTGTCTGTTGCTGTATTTTTTTAGAGATTTCTATCATAGATACTTAAAGACAATTAAATTGTTATATATCATATTTACGATATTTTAAAGCGTTTAAAATTCAACATAATTATTTTAAATTGTGAATATTATATAGAGGTACATAGGGGTGTAAGCATATTTTTTTTACTTTAGCCACTTGTTAAAGAACTATAGACGAAACTAACTGTATATGAGACATTTTATTTTTACTCTTACATTTGTGATAGCAAGCATTACTGTTTTCGCACAGCAAGAAATTCAATATACCAATTTCATGTTTTCGCAAATGTCATACAATCCAGGTTATGCTGGAAGTAATGACGCAATTTGCGCCACAGGATTAGTTCGTCAACAATGGATGGGATATCAAGGGACTGATGGAGAAGGCGGATCACCAAAAACTATGTTCTTATCACTAGACGCAGCTATTAACCCTTTACTTGGAGGTGTTGGACTAAATGTTATTAGCGATCAAATTGGTTTCGAAACCAATACTACTGTTCAATTAGCATATGCATTTCGACTCAATTTAGGCAATGGTAAACTAGGTATAGGTTTGCAAGGAGGTTTTGTTAACAAACGAATTGATTTTTCTAAATTAAGACCCATTGACCCAAATGATCCACTTTTAGGTGGAGCTGGTGGACCTAGTTCATTAGGAGAGCAAAATGCAATGAGTTTTGACATGGCTTTTGGATTGCACTATAAAATTCCTGAAAAATTATATTTAGGATTGTCAGCGACCCAAATGCAAGGCCTCTGGGGTGGTAATTCTGCTTTTCAACACGATGCTGCAGGAAACCCTAAATTTAAAGATCATTATATCATTTATGGTGGTTATTTTTATGAATTGCCAATGGCTGCTAGCATTACATTAAACCCTAATGTTCTTATAAAAACAGACTTTACTTCTACCCAATTTGATATAAATATTTTAGCATGGTACAATAAACAAATATGGGCAGGCGTTACATACAGGGCTACAGATGCAGTTTCCATCTTAGCAGGTTATAAAGTATTAAACACAGGTACTGGTCTTGACGGCTTGAATGCAGGAATATCTTATGATGTTACTACATCAGCTATGGGTAGAAATAGTAGTGGTTCATTTGAAGTATTTGTTAATTATTGCTTCAAAATTGAATTTCCACCTACTCAATCTGGACACGGAACAGTTCGACACTTATAATTTAGTGAAACAAAATAAACAGTACTACGTACAAAATTGACATTACAAACTAATAACAAAATTATGTTGTTAAAATCAAGAAGAATAATAAATCAGACTTTGCTACTACTTTTCATGGCTACCGTTATGGCTAGCTGTAGTAAAAGTAATGGCGAATTAATTGGAATTCAGGACCGTGAAGATTGGTATCAAGATGACCCTTCAGGGATGCTCTTCATTCCAATGGGATCGTATAATATGGGTGCTTCGGATGAAGACGTACCTTATGGTCAAGCAAATCCTGCAAAAACAGTATCTGTTCAAGCGTTTTATATCGACGAGACTGAAATTACTAATAATGAATATCGACAGTTTACCAATTGGGTTCGCGATTCGATTGCACATACATTATTAGCTCTTTATGGTTCTCCTGATGAAGTTGGATACCACTTCAAAACAGATAAGGATGATAACTTTATTGATTATGGTCAGCAAAATTTCTATAACCTAATCGATTGGGATGAAGAAATTGAGTGGGATGGTGAAGAAACCAGAATGGTATTAGAAGATCCTAATGGAGGAATTTTTCTTCCTGAGCATGAGCAATTCTATCACATTCGCCAAATTGATACTCGTAAATTAAACTTTACTTATTTTTGGATTAACTATAAAGCTGCTTCTCAAAAAGGTAATAGATCTCAAGGTTTAATTGATCGTTCAGTATTTATTGAAACACGAACAGATAATATCTATCCAGATACTTTATGTTGGATTCATGACTTTGCTTATTCATACAACGAGCCTATGACACAGAATTATTATTGGCACCCTGCTTATGATCATTATCCTGTTGTAGGTGTTAATTGGATACAAGCTAGAGCTTTTACCATTTGGAGATCAAGTATTAAAAGAAGCTATCACCAAAGTGAAGCCGCTAGTTTTTGGAATGATTACCGTTTACCAAGCGAAGCTGAATGGGAATGGGCTGCTCGTGGTGGTAAAGACTTAAACCCTTATCCTTGGGGAGGTCCTTATGTTCGTAATTCTAATGGATGTTTCCTTGCCAACTACAAGCCTTTAAGAGGAAATTATGTTGATGATGGTGGATTCCATACATTAATTGTTGGTCATTTTGCTCCTAATGATTATGGCTTATACGACATGGCTGGTAATGTGGCTGAGTGGTGTGAAGATAATTATGCACAAGCAAGTTATCGTGTAGCTCATGATATGAATATGAGTGTATCAAAAGACTTATATGAAGATTTTACAGTATCATCCTCACGAAGAGTAATTCGAGGTGGATCTTGGAAAGATATTGGATACTATATTCAAGTTGGTTCACGATCATACGAATATCAAGATACTACTAAAGCCTATATTGGTTTCCGTAATGTACAAACATACTTAGGAAGAGCAAAAGGTGATGGTCCAAAATCATCAGCTATATATTAGTATAATTAAACTGCACATAAATAAATATTATTATTAACACATAAACACAAATCAAAAATTTAAATTATCATGGGTATAAATAGTTTAGTAAGAAGTAAGGGATTTAAGAATTTTATGGCAAAACTGTATGGCTGGGGAGCTTCAGTTGTAATTGTAGGTGCGTTATTTAAGATTAACCACTATCCTGGAGCAAACGAAATGCTAGTATTAGGTTTGGGAACCGAGGCAGCAATTTTCTTTTTCTCTGCATTTGAACCACCACATGTTGAGCCAGACTGGAGTTTAGTATATCCAGAATTAGCCGGTATGTATGATGGCTATTCTAATAATGAGCTTGACGCAATGATGGGTCAAGATAAGCAAACGGTAGTTGAGGAACTTGATAATATGCTTGAGGATGCTAAGATTGGGCCCGAACTCATTGCTAGTTTAGGCGATGGTTTAAGAAATTTAAGTGAGAACTCTCAAAAAATGGGTGATATTACTGAGGCTACTGTAGCTACTTCTGAGTACACTCAAAACATGAAGCATGCTGCTACTTCTATCGAAGGTCTTTCTAATAGTTATGTAAAAACTTCAGAGATTCTTAATGAGTCAACTATTAAAATAGCTAAATCAGCTGAATCAATTGATTTCTCGCAAATTGACGGATCAGCATTTAATGATGAACTAAACAAGGTATCTTCTAACCTTTCTGCTTTAAATTCTGTATATGAATTACAGTTGAAAAACTCAAATCAACAAAGTGAAACCTTTGGTAAAGTAGGTGAAACAATGGAGGTATTCCTTCAAAACTTACAACAGTCTGTTGATAATACTTCAAAGTACAAAGATCAAGCTAATGAGCTTGCAAAAAATGTTGCTGCACTTAACAATGTATATGGCAATATGTTAACAGCTATGAACGTAAATCGTTAATAGCATTGAAGTATTCAATGATTTATTAATATTAAAATCAATAATCAATGGCAGGACATAAAGAAACTCCACGGCAGAAAATGATTGGTATGATGTACTTGGTGCTTACAGCTTTGCTTGCACTAAACGTATCTACTGACATTTTAAACGCCTTTACCATCGTAAATGAGGGTATGGAACGAACAAATGAGAATTTCGAAGGGAAAGTGAATCAGATTCATTCTGATTTTGAAAAACAATATGAACTTAATAAAGTGAAGGTTGGCCCTTATTTCGAAAAGTCTCAAAAAGCTAAAAAATATTCTGAAGACTTAATAAATCAAATTAAGGAAATCCAAAATAAAGTTATTGGATATACTGAATTTGGTGACACTGAGATACGTAATGTAACTTACGAGTTTAAGGATAATAATAATAATACAAAAGATACTACTGTAACTGAACCAAGAATGGTACCTTTAGAGTGGATAGCTGCTAAAGCAGATTATGATAATCCAGGTATAATTTTACTTGGTAAAGGTGATGGTGGAACTAATGGTGAAGCTACTATTCTTAAAACAGCATTTGCTGAGTATAAAACAAATATGCTTAGTTTACTTAGTAAGGAGCAGGCTGATGGTCTTAAGTTAGGACTTAATACTGAACCCAAATATAATACACATGCAGGTTCAAAGCAGAATTGGGAGTTGAATACATTTTTCCATACTGTTTTATCAGCAGATATCGTATTACTTAATAAGTATATTGCCGAAGTAATGAATATTGAATCAGAAGTTGTGGCTTTACTATACAGCAATGTTAGTGCAGAGGATTTCAAATTTGATGTAATTGATGCTAAAGTAATTCAAAAAGCAAATATTGTAATTGCTGGTGAACCTTATGAATCTCAAATATTTGTTGCGGCTTACTCTTCAACAGATACTCCTACAGTTATATTAAAACAAGGACTTGATACATTATTCAAGAAAGATCATGAAGGTGCAATAACTATAGATACCGCAACTGATGGTATGATTACCTATCGTGTAAACACCTCGGCAACAGGAGATTTTAAGTATGCTGGTGTTATTAAAGTAAAAAAACCAGGTGGTGGATTTTTAACTAAACATTTTAATAGTAGTTATACTGTAATTAAGCCTAGTGCTACGGTATCTGCGGATAAAATGAATGTAGTTTATCGTGGCTTACCTAATCCTTTAACTATTGCAGCTGCAGGTTTTACTAACGATCAAATTCGTTTAGTGTCAAGTGGCGGTGGAAGTTTATCGAGTAAAGGTAATGGTAAATATATCTTTAAGCCTTCACTTGGCAGAGCTAAAGAAGTTACTTTCCGTGTTTCTGCTACAAAAGCAGATGGCAGTACCGCATCAATGGGTCCATTTAAGTTTAGAATTAAAAACCTACCCTCTCCTACTATTCGTATAGCAGGTAAAACTGATGGTCAGGTAGATAAATCTGCTCTTTTGGCTCGTGCTTTCTTAACAGCACAATTGGATGACTTCTTATTTGAAGGAGTAAAATATTCTGTAGTAAGTTTTAAAATATACGTTGCTGGTGGAAGAATGACCCCAATCTTTAAAGATGTTAGAGGTCCAAGATTTCCTGCTGACGTAATTAAGGCCCTTCGAAAAGCTAGTCGAGGAACAACAGTTCAAATTTCTTCTGTTAAAGTAAAAGGTCCTGACGGAGTAAAACAAGCAGCCGGAGTTGCTGTTATTATAAAATAAAATACATAATTATGAAAAGATCAGCCTTAATAATTCTTTTATTGGCAATATTTGGGAGCGTTTCTATGGCTCAAGTTTTAGACCCTGTGTTAGGAGCTAGAGCTTACCAAAAAGAAAATACCCAAGGTGATGACGCAACACATCTTTCTTTTTTAAGAGAAGCAGATGTAATGTGGTCGAAGCGTGTATGGAGAACTTTGGATTTACGTCAAAAAAAGAATCTTGTTCTTTATTACCCTTTAGATTCAGCCACCTTAGGCAAGCGCTCTTTTATTCAGGTAATATTCGATGAATTTGTTTCAAATCCAGAGAATATAGGACCTGATGCTGTCAGAGTTTATAAATCTTATGAACTTCGTGAGCCCTACGATCGTGATGAACTATTGGGTTATTTTCAACCTACTGATTCAGTAGCTAACCTTGACTTTTATGGCAATTTAGTGGATACCGTTGTAACCAAATATTTTAGTGACATAAAGGTAGAGGTTGTGAAAATTCGTTTAATGGAAGATTGGTTCTTCGATAAGCAACGGTCAGTCTTAGATGCAAGAATTCTTGCTTTAGGTGTAGAGATTCCTCTTTATGCTACTATAACTGATGTTGATCCATTTACTGGACAAGCAATTTTTAGCCAATGGGATAAAAAAGATGAGCCTTTAGTGTTCTGGTTTTACTATCCAGCAATGCGTCCAACACTTTCTGTTCACGAATGTTTTCACCGTCACAATGATGCTGCAAGAATTAGTTTTGACGGAATTATGATTACTCGAATGTTTAGTAGTTATATTACTAAAGAAGAGAATGTATATGACCGTTACATCAAGGATTATACTGCAGGATTAGACGCACTTTTGGAAGCTGAAAAAATCACCAATGAAATGGGAGAATTTGAGCAATACCTTTGGGAGTATTAATCTTTTCATAAATACAAAATTCAAGCCTCATTGCTTTTGCAATGAGGCTTTTTTTGTAACTTTGTAGTAAATAATACTTAATACCTAAACTAAAATGCAGCAAGCAAATTTACTTGACACCCCTCTTACCTACCTCAAAGGTGTTGGTCCGAAGCGAGCTGATGTATTGTTAAAAGAGCTTGAACTTGCTACTTTTGAAGACCTACTATATTATTACCCTTTTAGATATATTGATAGAAGCAAGTTTTACAGAATAAATGAAATTAATGACCTAAGTATAAATATACAAATAAAAGGGTTTATAAAAAATGGTAAAGAAATAGGGCAAGGACGTGGAAAAAGATATACAGCACAACTAGTCGATGAAACAGGTACTATTGAACTAGTCTGGTTTAAAGGAATAAAGTGGATTAAAGACAAATATTCACCTAAAAAGGAATATTTAATATACGGAAAACCTAGTCAATACAATCGAAAGCTAAATATTACTCATCCCGAAATAAGTGAAATAGAACAAGAAAGTAGCACTTCTTCGAATCTGCAGGCGGTATACCACTCTAGCGAAAAACTAGCAGCTTTAGGACTAACTACTAAAGGAATTCAAAAAATAATACAAAACCTATTTGCTCAGGTCGCAAATACGATTGAAGAGAACCTGAGCTCTGATCTTATTCATCGATACAAACTAGTTAGCCGAAAACAAGCTCTAGTAGCAATTCACTTTCCTGAAGATACAAATACACAAAAAAAAGCTGAAATTAGATTAAAGTATGAAGAGTTATTCTTTATTCAACTACGTCTAATTGTCGAAAAAATTATACGCACCTACAAAACGCCTGGTTACTTCTTTGAAAAAGTAGGTCGATTTTTCAACACGTTTTTTAATGATAATCTACCATTTGAATTAACTGGAGCACAAAAAAAAGTAATTAAAGAAATCCGTCAAGATTTTGGATCAAAACATCACATGAATAGATTATTGCAGGGTGATGTGGGTAGTGGTAAAACATTAGTGGCGCTAATGTCGATGCTTATTGCCGCCGACAACAACTACCAAAGTAGTTTGATGGCTCCAACAGAGATATTGGCACAGCAGCATCTAAAAAGCATTCAAAAGTTTCTGAAGGGAATAGATATCCGAGTAGAATTACTTACTGGCTCAACCTCTACAGCCAATAGAAGAAAAATACTAGAGGATCTTAAGACTGGGGAAATTCATATTTTGATTGGTACTCATGCCCTTATCGAAGACCGTGTCGTATTTAATAATTTAGGTTTTGTGGTAATTGACGAACAACATCGGTTTGGAGTACAACAACGTGCTAAATTATGGAGAAAGAATAAATACCCTCCACATATTTTAGTCATGACAGCAACACCAATTCCTCGTACTATGGCAATGACACTTTATGGTGATTTGGATTACTCGGTTATTGATGAACTTCCTCCTGGTAGAAAGCCAGTGCAAACATATCATTTCTTCGATTCAAAACGCATAGCCCTATTTGGTTTTATGAAAAAACAAATAGCTAAGGGCCGCCAAGTATATATTGTCTATCCATTAATTAACGAATCCGAAACACTAGATTTAAAAGACCTCAATGATGGTTACAACAGTATAACAAGGGCTTTCCCTATACCAAATTATCAAGTAAGTATCGTCCATGGCCAAATGAAAGCAGCTGATAAAGAGTATGAAATGAATCGTTTCAAAAATGGAGAAACACAAATAATGGTATCCACAACGGTAATTGAGGTAGGCGTTGATGTTCCTAATGCATCGGTAATGGTAATTGAAAATGCAGAACGTTTCGGCCTTTCACAATTGCATCAGTTAAGAGGCCGCGTAGGTCGTGGGGCGGACCAGTCATACTGCATACTAATGACAAGCTACAAACTAAGCAATGAAGGAAAAACAAGAATTGAAACCATGGTAAGAACCAATGATGGTTTTGAAATAGCAGAAGCTGATTTACGACTTCGTGGACCAGGTGACTTACAAGGAACTCAGCAAAGCGGAATACTTGCACTTAAAATTGCCGATTTAATAAAAGATGAGAAAATACTCAAAGCTGCTCGTCATGATGCTATAAGCCTGTTAAAAGATGACCCAAGCTTAAATAAGGAAGGCAATACACTAATTAGAAATTACTTAAATAAAATTCAAAAAACAAAAGCCAACTGGGGAATAATTAGTTAACCAACACTACTTTCCGATGTATTTCTAGTTAACTACTATTTTGTTGAGCTACATTTAATTTAGAGCATTTTTTTTACTTTTTTTAGGAAACCAGCTTATCAATGTTAAGGCGCGCAGGCCATGTCCAAAAAGCAGGGAGGCCTTGGCATGAATCAGCCAATAGTCTGGCAGGTTTCAAAATGTTATTATTTTCATTATTGATTTTTTACAATCCTACCAATCCGTTATTTAACTACTTTTGCACATTAATTTAAGATACACAATTATGAAAATTTCTTATAGCTGGTTGCAACAATATATCGATATAGATATTGACCCAAATGAACTTTCTGTTTTATTAACTGATGGCGGATTAGAAGTTGAAGGATTAGAAAAAGTAGAGAGCATTAAAGGAGGCTTACAAGGGATTAAGATTGGCAAAGTACTAAGCTGTGAAAAACACGAAAACGCTGATAAATTAAGTGTTACAAGGGTTGATATAGGAACAGACACTCCCCTACCTATCGTATGTGGAGCACCAAATGTAGCTAAAGGGCAAAATGTATTGGTGGCTACTGTAGGTACAGTACTATATGATGGCGATGATTCATTTAAAATAAAGAAATCAAAAATTCGTGGCGAAGTATCTGAAGGAATGATTTGTGCTGAGGATGAACTCGGCTTAGGAACATCACATAATGGCATTATGGTTTTACCTGAAGATGTTACTATTGGTTCTGATGCTCGCACATACTTTAATATAACTGATGACTGGGTTTATGAAATTGGATTAACGCCAAATCGTGCTGATGCCACATCGCATATTGGTAGTGCTCGTGATTTAGTTGCTGTAATTAATAGGTTTAATCCTACTCAAAAAATAAGTTTGAAAATACCCGATGTATCCACATTTAAAGTAGATGATAAAAAGGGATTAGATATTGATATAAATATCGAAAACAATATTGATTGTAGTAGATATTCTGGAATTTGCATTTCCAATGTGGAGGTAAAAGAATCACCAGAATGGTTGCAAAATAGACTAAAAAGCATTGGGCTACGTCCTATAAATAATATAGTGGATGTTACAAACTATGTTTTAATGGAAACTGGACATCCGCTTCATGCATTTGATTATGATAAAATAGAAGGAAAAAAAGTTGTAATTAAGAATCTTGCAGCGGGAACAAAATTCATTACTCTCGATGATGCGGAACATAAATTGAATTCGAAAGATTTAATGATATGCAATGAAAAAGAAGCCATGTGTTTTGCTGGTGTATTTGGTGGCAAAGGTTTTGGTGTTGAAAATAATACTACAAATATTTTTCTAGAAAGTGCTTATTTTGATTCTGTAGCAGTAAGAAAAACCTCAAAGCTACATAACCTAAAAACAGATGCATCATTTCGCTTTGAACGTGGCGCTGATCCTAATATTACGGTATATGCTCTCAAGCGTACTGCACTGCTTATAAAAGAGATTGCTGGCGGCACAATTGCTTCTGAAATAATCGATATTTATCCTAAGCCTATTGAAAAATGGAAAATTGAATTACGTTTTAAACAGCTTGAACGAATGATTGGTCAAGTTATACCAACTGATATGGTTAAATCAATTCTGTTAGATTTAGATATAGAAATTGAAAAGGAAACTGAATTGGGACTTAGTCTTATAATCCCAACATTTAAAGTAGATGTAACCAGAGAAGCTGATATTATTGAAGAGGTACTTCGGGTTTTCGGTTATAATCAAATTGAGCTTAGTGATCAGATTCACTCTTCAATATCATATAGTAACAAACCTGATTTAGATAAAATCACTAATCTAGTTTCCGAATTTTTAACTGCTAAGTCGTATTCTGAAACCATGAATAACTCATTAACAAAGCAAGATTATTATATACGTAATGCTGCTTTTGATGAAAATAAAAGTGTAAAAATTCTTAATCCATTAAGCTCTGAACTAAATGTATTGAGGCAAAACTTAATTTTTGGTGGCTTGGAAACCATCAGTAGAAACATCAAACATAGGAATAGTGATGTTAAAATATTTGAGTTTGGCAATCAATATACTGTTGGCGATGCAGATAGTAAGAATGTAACAGAGCATTATCTTCAAGAAACACATTTAGGCATCTTTCTTAGCGGAAATAAAACACAAGAGTCATGGTCCATTGAAGCCAAGAATACGAGCTTTTTTGATCTTAAATCTGTACTACAGGAGCTGCTTCAAAAATTAGGTATAAAACTTAAAGATATTCGCTTAGTAGAATTTACTAACGAAACCTATTCATACGGTTTAGAACTTAAAATTAAGAAAAACAACTTTGCTCTAATTGGTAAACTCAATAAAAGTATTTGTAACCAATTTGATATTGAGCAAGATGTCTTCTATTCAGATATTAATTGGACTAAATTATTTAGTCTATTACAAAACTACAAAGTAAAGTATCAAGAGATTTCTAAATACCCAGCAGTTAGACGCGACCTAGCACTTTTGATTGATAAGGATATAAGCTTTTCTGCCATTGAAACCAATATCAGAAATGCGGAAAGAAATTTATTAAAAGGAGTAAACCTATTCGACGTATATGAAGGAAAAGGAGTGGCTAAGGGAAAGAAATCTTATGCAATTAGTATAATGTTACAAGATGCGAATAAAACTCTTAACGATAAGATTATTGAAAAATCGATTGCTAAAATATTTAAGTCTTTAGAAAGAGAATTTAATGCAGAACTACGTTAATAAAAGCAGTCTATAAATTATGAAAGGTCTACAGAATTGTCTGTAGACCTTTTTTATTTCTTCATTAGTGAAAATATTACCAAGCAATTTAATGCAAAAAAAAAGCCTCCAAAAAGGAGGCTTATAATATCTAAATGAAATAAAAGTGTTTAGTAATTGCCAATTGGGCTACCCACACGAGTCATTGCACAACGGAAACCAATAGTTGAGGTTGATTGACGCTGATCAAGGAAACGACGTGTTCCTGGACTTAGCCAATAAGCTCCATCTCTCCATGAACCACCTTTATAAACTCTTGCTTTATCGTTCAACATCGATGTCGCTGAATAATCATACATCTCTTTTGAACCATCATTATCTTTCCAAGCATCCCATTTTGTATCATCATAGGTAGATGCATAATCGCCATCAAGATAGTTAATGTTATTTGCTTTACGATAATTTCTACGTTCAAGGTTTTCTTCAATAGTCACTTCACGTTCTCTTAAATCACCAGGCTGCGCAAGAATAAAATCTGAAAATCCTTTATATAACTCATTAGCGATCTCTACTTCATCAGGAGCACCACTAATTTCGTCCATGGCTAAAATAATCTCATCAGAAGCTTCATCAAATTTTCGTTTATTATTCAAATCAATAGCTTTAATAATATGTTTTTCAAGCTTATCAATAAGCTGAGCCTCGGCAGGATTCATTTCCTGTCCTAAATTTTTCTTAAAACTATTTGGGTTTTGTTCAGTTCCAACTAACCATTCTTGAATACCTTCATAGTCAAACAGAATATAATCAAGCTTTGCTTCAATAGCACCATCGTTATCACGAACATATGTTTTATATACATTACCACGGAATGCTGACATATCATCTACATCTTCGAATGAAAGTGGACGATATACATCCATAACCCACTCTGATACATTACCAGCCATATTATACAAACCATAATCATTTGGCCAATATGCATAAACTGGAGCAGTATATGCTGCAGCATCATTTAAGTTCCCTGCAACTCCCATATAATCACCACGTCCTCGTTTGAAGTTGGCAACCATGTCACCATAATTGTGCTTATCATCAGTACGAGTAATATGACCATTCCAAGGATATAAACGACGTTCAACAACTCGCTCATACATAGTATTACCAATTAAACCAAGAGCAGCAAATTCCCACTCTGTTTCTGTTGGCAAACGGTACTTTGGTAAGAAAATACCATCCTCCATACGAACTCTACGCTCATCACCATTAGGACTTAAATCTTCTAATTGCTTATTTGTTTTGTCACCTTCATACTGGTTAGAAAGATAGGCATCAGTATTAAAGTGATCATCATTTACTTGTTGAGGGTAATGCTTCAAAATACCATATTGAACCAATAAAAACTCATTCACTCGGTCAGAACGCCAATTACAATAATCACGAGCTTGTAGCCAATTAACTCCAACTACAGGATAATCACGATATGCAGGATGACGTAAATAAAAATCAACCATTGGTTCGTTAAATGCCAATTTCTCTCTCCAAACAAGAGTGTCTGGTAAGGCTTTTTGAACAATTCGTGGATAATCGATTGCAAACACACGATTCAACCAATACAAGTATTCCAAATAATCAACATTCCTCACTTCTGTTTGGTCAAGATAAAAGGAATTAACAGAAACACGACGTGCTAAATTATCATGTCGAAACATTGGGTCCTGTTCAGTACGTCCCATAACAAATGTTCCACCTTCAACAAGAACTAAGCCTGGGCCAGTTTCCTGCTCTTCAAATGGAGCTACTTCAAAGCCTCCATTTTTTGTATCATTATAAGCCCAGCCAGTCGTTGAAGAGTCGCCAGCGCCACCACATGACACAAGAAATAAAGTACTAATTGAAATCAAAAATAATCTAAACAATTGTCTTTGCACTATCATAATCATAATTATTTATTCATATTAATGTATATAACTAGAAAGAAGGGCAATTTATTTCATGCACACGACTCTTTTTTATTGGACAATTGAAATCCAAGGCAAAAGAAAATTCATGTGCGCCTCCTGACGCGCTCGCTAATTGCGAAACGGTTATATCATAACTATATCCAAATTTAAATTTATTATACTCAAATCCTACTTGTAAAACTACAGCATCTGACCCTTCAAAGAAGTGACGATACCAAACTCCAAAAATAAGAGGTTCCATTTTAAAATATGCACCCCAATTTAATTGGTGAAATGCACCTTGTTGCATATACACTATATTTGGAGATATTGTAGGGTCACCCGGACGATATCTTTTACTATTCCCTTTTAGAGGTATCATATAACCTGCATGCCCGGTTAATTTCATATCTAAGTAACTTTCACCGCCCTTATCCTCGTTAAAAGAAACATTTACTGGCACCATATGATGAACTGCTATACCACCAAAAAACTGTCTGCTATATATCAAAAGTCCTGATGAAACATCGAAATCCATTCTATTTGCATCAGAAATGCGCAATTCATTTGTATTATTTGAAAAACCCCATTTAGGATCAATTTGATCTCCAAATGTCAAACGGTCCCAATCAATACTTTTCTGAATAAATCCTGCTTGCACTCCTGCCTTAATAAACCATTCTTTGCTTAGAGGGATACGAACAGAATAAATTAATGCAGCAGTTTGAGTATTCAAAACACCTTCTCCAGCTCTATCAGCCTGAACAATAACACCTAATCCACCAGCAATTGCATTAAAATGCATATCAAAACTAGCGTTATAAGTGACATAAGACCCAGGTATGGATGGCCACTGATTTCTATAGTTCATTACTAATCGCGGACAAACCTTGGACCCTGCGAATGCAGGATTCAAATATAGTGGATTAGCAAAAAACTGTGAAAAGTGCGGGTCTTGAGCCTTAAGCCCTGTAGACAAGGCACTTATAAATATAACAAGAAATAAATATTTAAGTTTTTCTACCATTACTTATTCTTAAATTCAAAACACAATAATACGATTTTTTCCTTTAATAAAGGTTCATTCTCTGCTTATAAAGAATCATTACAAAAAACAATAAAAAATCTTATACAATCGATGTTTATACTGTTAATATCCTAAAAAGTTACATCAAATTTTTCTAAAATTCGACTATAACTAGCAACACCCTTTGCCATATTAATTCAAGGACAAATATAATTCAAATTCGTTGCATCACAATGATTATTTTAGCTAATTAACTAAACAAAACATAATTTTTAGATATTCAAGCTTATTTAACTAAAAATGATGATTTTGTTATTCTTTCACTTAATAAATATTACAGCAATATACATATATGTGCAATAATTCAATAATAAAGTAGTTTATTTGTAGTGAACAAAACGCTAAACTAAACATAGTAGTATAGAAACCGTTAACAAAGTTTATTTTTTATGATTCCCAAGCAATTTCTATCCATCTTTTTTATACTTAGTATTTTCGGCTTATCTGCCTTTGCTCAAAAAATAGAGACTACTCATGTAAACCTTAAATGGAATTCTTTAAAAAGTATTGGCGAAAAACAAAACCGAATAAAAGATCTTAGCTTTGCTGATGCAATAGGCAGTGAAAAATATCATGAACTCCCATCTTATTTTCACCAAATTGCTTTGAATGAAAATTCAACTATTACTTCTAATATAAGTAATATTCAAGTAGTTGAAGTTGAAGATAGTATCATTGCATTATTTCCTTCAATGATGGACTTAGATTCTGTTTTCACAATAGAAACAAAAGTTTACTCAACAAGAGGGCAGGCTACATCAAATATTTTTATCGAAACTTTTAGACTAAAAAATAATAAGGTAGAAAAATTGATAAGTTTTGACCTTATTTTTGAAACAATAACTCAGGCAGGCATAACACCAACGAAAGGAAAAACCTATGCTAGCAACTCTGTTTTAGAAAAAGGAGAATGGTATAAAGTACGAATACATAAAAATGGAATTTATAAAATAAACGGAAGTGAATTAAACTCTATGGGCTTCAGTCTTACCAACTTATTGGTTGACAGAATAAAAGTTTATGGAAATGGTGGTGGCATGCTTCCTGAGAGTAACAGCACTTTTTATCCAGACGATATAGTAGAAAACGCCATTGAAATTTACGATGTAAATAAAAACGGAATATTTGAAGCCAATGATTATTTTCTTTTTTACGGACAAGAGGCAAACGTTTGGAAGTATAATAAAACAAGTAAGCGATTTTATCATAGTAAACATCTATATGATAGCTATGCATACTACTTTATCACCATTGACACTACTGGTGGAGGTAAAAGAGTTCAAACAGAACCTATAATTAGTCAAAACCCAACAATGTTTGCTAACAATTTTACTGATTTTGCCTACCATAATAATGATTCTGTTAATCTAATTAAGAGTGGTAGAACTTGGTATGGAGAAAATTTCAATATCCTGCTTAGCTATAACTTTTCATTTGGCTTTCCTAACATCGACCCCAATGAACAGGTCTATTTTAAGGTAAACTCTATTGCGCGATCATTTACAACTAGCACTTTGAAATTCATGGTGAATGGCAACTCCCTAAATTCCCATTTTAGTCCAGTAATAAATCATTATTTAGCCGATTTTGCAAAAACATCAACCGATAACATGAGTTTTTTAACTTCAGGTTCAACAATAAATATAAATGCAACTTATGCAAAACCGAATTCAAATTCCGAGGCATGGCTAAACTACTTTGAGCTGAACGTAGTACGAAGTTTAAAAATGGTTGGTGGACAAATGAGCTTTAGAAACACAGCAAGTATAGGCAATGGAAATATTACTGAATTCACCTTGAGTAATGCTGACAATAACATTAAAGTTTGGGATATTACAAACATAACTGAAGCTCGGATTATTCAATCAACACTTGTAAATACCAAGCTCAAAATTAAAGTTCAAACAGATAGTCTACGCCAATTCATTGCCCACAAAAACAATTATCTTTCTGTAAAAAAAGTGGAAAAGGTTAAAAACCAAAATTTACATATACTTGACGCTGTAGATTATGTAATTCTTTACCACCCTAAATTTAAAAAAGAGGCTGAAGAGCTTGCTGATTTTCATAGAAGCCGTAGTAATATGAATATTCTTACTGTGGAGCCTAATGTGATATATAATGAATTTTCATCAGGAGCAAAAGACATTGGTGCAATTCGAAATTTTATGCGAATGTTATACGACAAGGCTAATGGCGACCTAAAACTTCAACCAAAATATTTATTGATGTTTGGGGATGCTTCTTATGATCCAAAATCTCGACTCCCTAATAATACAAACTTCCTTTTAACATACCAATCAGGCCAATCTCTTTCTCCAACATCATCATTTGCCACAGACGATTTCTTTGGACTGCTTGATGATAACGAAGGAGCAAATGCAAATGGCAGTTTAGATATTGGAATTGGACGTTTTCCAGTTACTACAAAGCAGCAAGCTCAAGACATGCTCAATAAAATATATAGATATACAGCTGAACCAGGCTTAGGATCTAGCTCTAGTGCTAGTTGCTCTAATGGAACTGGAGGTATTTCAAATCTAGCTGATTGGAGAAATATATCATGCTTTATTGGTGACGATGAAGATAGCAATACTCATCTTGTTCAAGCTGACTATTTGGCAAATTATGTATGGAGTAATTATCCTGTTTATAATATTGATAAAATATTTTTTGATGCTTACCCACAAATAATTACACCAGGAGGACAGCGATACCCTGATGTAAAAAAAGCTATAAAAACCCGCGTTGAAAAAGGTGCTCTTATCATTAATTATACCGGCCATGGAGGTGAAGAAGGCTGGGCACATGAATCAGTACTCGAAGTATCGGATATTAATGCTTGGAATAACTATAACAACATGCCTCTTTTTGTAACGGCTACTTGTGAATTTAGCCGATACGATGATCCTAAAAGAGTTTCTGCAGGCGAGCTTGTTTTGTTAAATCCTAATGGTGGTGGAATCGCATTACTTACCACTTCAAGAGTAACTTATTCATCTACGAACTTTGTACTCAGCAAAGTAGTATATAAGAATATATTTGAACAAACAAATGGAAGGTATCCTAGTCTTGGAGATGTGGTACGAATCTCGAAAAATGGCTCTGGAAATCTTTCTGCTAATAAGAATTTTATTCTCCTCGGTGACCCAGCTCTAACATTATCATACCCAAAAAGAGATATTATCACTACCGCTATTCTTGACGCCAATACAAGCACTTCAATAGACACATTGAAAGCCTTATCCAAAGTTACAATTAAAGGAGAAATTACTGATAAAGGGGTATTAATAAGCTCGTTTAATGGATTAATTTACCCAACAATTTATGATAAAACACAAGATTACCAAACACTTGTAAATGACTCAGGTAGTAAACCTTATACTTTTAAGCTTCAAAAAAATATCATCTACAAAGGAAAAGCTCAAGTAAAAAATGGCAAATTCAGCTTTACTTTTGTAGTACCTAAGGATATCAGCTATAAATTGGGTGATGGAAAAATATCCTATTATGCGCATAATGGGATTATCGATGCCAATGGCTATACTGATACTTTAGTAATTGGAGGTTCTTTATCCAATGCTGATATCGACATTGATGGGCCAAAGGTTTTATTATTTATGAATGACTTTAATTTTATAAAGGGTGGGATCACCGATGAAAACCCAAGTCTTTTAGCGTCGCTTTTTGATGAGCATGGCATAAATACTGTTGGAAATGGAATTGGCCATGATATAGTAGCAACATTGGATTATAATTCTGCAAATCCAATTATCTTGAATGAGTTTTACGAAAGTGCATTAAATGATTACAAAAGAGGTCAAATTCGATATCCATTTTCGAAACTAGCAATCGGAAAGCACCATCTTAGCATAAAAGTATGGGATGTGTACAATAATTCGACAACAGCTTATACTGAATTTATTGTTGCAGACGGAGAAGCAATGGCTCTTGACCATGTAATAAATGCACCGAACCCCTTTAGCGAACAAACCTCATTTATTTTCGAGCACAACCAAAGTTGTGAAATTATGAATGTGGAAATTGATATTTACAGCTCTACTGGGCAACTTGTTAAAACAATAAACACTGAAATAAACACCACCGGCTACCGTATTGGAATAGGCCAATTAACTTGGAATGGGAGAAACTCCAATGGCGATAAGTTAGCCTCTGGCTTATATATTTACCGTCTGAAAATACAAAATACAAAGGGCGATTGGATTGAAAAATCAAATAAAATGGTAATACTTAGATCCCACTAAAAGTTTAAATAAAACTCCTTAGTCAGTTCTTTGTATTTATTACTGTAAATGGATTGCTCGTTTCTTATTTCGAGGATTTCCCCAATAGTGTTTTCGCTTTCGATTCTCCTAAACTCAATGAATGATCGTTTAAATACAGCATTTGGTTTATTCTTCGTATGTAAAATACGATGAGGGAATAATCCAATTTTTTTCGCATATTCAACTAATTCTTTTTCACGCAAAAAAGGATATACCACAGCAAAAAGACCATCATTATCCAACAAATTACTTACTGCCTCTAACAATTCTCTTAAACTAAGATTATCATCATGCCTAGCCCCTGCCCTAGCAGTTTTTGGTGGCAATAAAGATTCGGTAAAGAAAGGAGGATTAGAAATTATTAAATCAAATTTGGCATTTGATGTAAAGCTTCTAATATCATCACGAAAGAGTGCAATACGATCATTCCATGGAGAGTTGCTAAAATTAAAGGCTGAGTCCTTTGCCGATTCAACATCAATCTCAACACTAACAATTTTAGCTGATTGGATTCGCTGAGCAATCATTAATGAAATTAAACCTGACCCACCACCAATATCCAGCACATTAGCAATCTTATGATTACAAACCCATGAACCAAGAATTACAGAATCGGTCCCAACTTTCATGGCCGATCGGTCATCCGTAATCTTAAACTGTTTGAATTTGAAAAACTTCATTATTATTGATAAAGATCCAATAAGCCTTCTGGAAACCGAACATAAATCTTCTTTTCTTTACGGTCCAATTTATCAATGAGTTCATCTACTACAGGAAAAAGAATCTCATTATAACCCTTCTTTATAACAAATAATACTTGAGCCGTTTGGTCATTTATTTCTTCTATCACCCCTACCTCTCCAGCATTCGCATCAACTACGGTATAGCCAATTATCTCATGATAATAAAACTTATTCCCTTCCAATTTAGGTAAGGTAGATAAGGGCAAATACAATTCGGCATTCAATAAGTGCTGAGCATCCTCAATTTGGTCTATATCTTGAATTCGTACAATAGCAGTTTGACCTTGATGTAAGCGTAAACTTTTTAACATAAACGGAATCAAATCACCATTCACATTAATAAATACCGCATCTAGATTGCGATATTCAGCAATATCATCCACATCAAAATAAAAAACAAGCTCTCCTTTATAACCAAATAGTTTGGTAATCTTTCCTAAATAATAAAAATCATCAATATTCATCACAATCAATTTGAAGTGCAAAGATACACACAAAAAAAATCCCAAAACATAAGTCTTAGGATTTTCAAATTTGCATTTATATATTAGCCTTTATAAAAAGGAATTCTAACAACCTCTGCTTTTAACAATTTCTTCCGAACACGAATAAAAACTTCCGTTCCAAATTTTGTATAACCCGTATTTATATAAGCCATTCCGATACCCTCATGCAACATTGGCGACATCGTACCCGAAGTAACTACACCAATTTTGTTACCTTCAGCATCACATACCTCATAATCATGTCTTGGAATACCTTTATCAATCATTTTAAAACCTTTCAAACGACGACTTACACCATTTTCTTTCAAATCTTGATGATAAGCACGATTCACAAAATCATTACCATCAACAAACTTTGTAATCCACCCTAAACCAGCCTCAATTGGAGAAGTGCTATCACTTAAGTCGTTTCCATAAAGGCAAAACCCACTTTCCAAACGTAGCGTATCTCGAGCACCTAAACCGATAGGCTTAATATCAAACTCTTCGCCGGCTTCAAATATTGCGTCAAAAACTTTTGCGGCATCAGCATTATTTATATATATCTCACATCCACCAGAACCTGTATAACCCGTGGTAGAAAAAAGGATATTATCAACACCTGCAAAGCTAATAATCTTAAAAGTATAATACTCCATATCAACGACATTCTCTCCAGTCAATTTCTGCATGGCCTTTAAGGCTAGCGGACCCTGTACTGCAAGTTGACTTGTTGTGTCTGAAGCATTCTCCAATTCGGCACCCATAGTATTTTGCTTACTACACCACGCCCAATCTTTATCAATATTCGAAGCATTGACCACCAATAAATACTCTTCTTGGGTAAATCTATAAACTAAAAGGTCATCTACAATTCCACCATCTTCGTTTGGAAAACATGAATACTGCACCTTTCCATCTGTTAAGTCTGCAACATTATTTGAAGTAACTTTTTGAACAAAATCAAATGCCTTTGGACCACGTACCCAAAACTCTCCCATATGTGAAACATCAAACACTCCTACGCCCTTACGAACAGTTTCGTGCTCTTGATTAATGCCTGCAAATTGAACAGGCATGTTAAAACCAACGAATGGAACCATTTTAGCTTCCATTTCAATATGCTTTTCAGTAAATGCTGTATTTTTCATTATATTCTATTATTTATATTAATTCAGCTGCAAATGTACAGAAATAAGCAATAAAAGTTCGTTTTTTCACGCATTTATAGTTAGGCAATATTGCATATCAGAAAAAAAGAAAACTATAAATTTTGTACTTTTGTTAAATTAAATATAATTACATATAATATATGAAACGATTTAGCCGAAGCGCCCCAAGAAGTTTTATACTTCTAATTGATTTGATAATCATCTTTTTTTCTGTGATGATTTCATTTCTATTGCGTTTCAATTTTAATTTGCCAGAAAACGAATTGTCACGTATTCCATATGCTATGCTAATTTTTATAAGCATAAGAGGGGTCAGTTTTCTCATCACTAAATCTTTCACAGGAATAATAAGATATACAGAGACCCAAGATATCACTCGGATTTTCATCTTAAGTACTATTGGATCCATAGCGATAGTAATTGTTGATATAGCTATTCATCTTATTTACGATGTTTATCTAATACCCCGTGCAGTGATCATCATTGAATTTGTTACCTCATCAGCAGGAATGATTGCGTTTAGACTTCTCGTAAAATCTACTTATTGGGAACTAAAAACACCAAATAGTAAAGCTAAAAACATAATTATTTTTGGTGCTGGAGAGGCGGCTGTAATAACACTTAAAGCACTAAATCAAAACACTCGCGAACGATATAAAGTAGTAGCATTTATTGAGGATAACAAGAATAAAGTAGGGAAAAAAATTGAGAATATCCAAATCAAAAGCTCTAGCAAACTTGAAAGCCTTATTGATGAAAATGAAATAGAGCAATTAATAATATCTGCACAAACCATAAGCGCTAAGCGAAAAAAAGAAATTGCTGAACTCTGTTTAGAGAAAAATGTTAAAGTACAAAATGTACCACCAGTAAAAAAATGGATCAATGGTGAACTAAGCGTTAAACAAATCAGAGATATTAATATACTCGAACTGCTAGACCGAGATGAAATTAGCCTTGATGTTGACAAAATAAAAAAGCAACTCACAGGGAAAATTATTCTTATTACTGGTGCTGCAGGTTCAATTGGCAGTGAAATTGCAAGACAGGTAGTAGAATATTCTCCTAAGAAAGTAATACTCTTAGATGTTGCAGAAACACCAATTTATCATATCGAACTTGAGTTTACAAAACATCACTTTGCAAATAACATTGAATTTGTAGTAGCTGACATTCGCAATAAAGAGCGAATGAAGAATATATTTGAGGTTTTTAAGCCTGATATAATATTTCATGCAGCAGCATATAAACATGTACCCTTAATGGAGAATAACCCCAGTGAGGCAATTATGACAAATGTTCATGGCACAAAAACACTTGCAGACATGGCTTGTAAGTATGAGGTAGAGAAGTTTATTATGGTCTCAACTGATAAAGCTGTAAACCCAACAAATGTAATGGGTGCATCAAAGCGAATTGCTGAAATCTATGTACAAACATTAAACAAAAATAAAAACACAAAATTTATCACAACACGTTTTGGCAATGTATTAGGTTCGAACGGATCAGTTATACCCCTCTTTACCAAACAAATTCAAACAGGAGGACCAATCACGATTACACATCCTGATATTACACGCTTTTTTATGACTATTCCTGAGGCTTGTCAATTAGTCCTTGAAGCTGGAGCAAAAGGAAAAGGAGGAGAAATATTTGTTTTTGACATGGGTAAATCTGTCAAGATTCTTGATTTAGCAAAGAAAATGATTATGCTATCGGGAAAGAATCTAGGTACTGATATCCAAATTATTTTTACTGGGCTTCGTCCAGGCGAAAAACTTTTTGAGGAGGTATTGGCAAGCAATGAAAACACCCTCCCCACTGACAATTCAAAAATAATGATTGCTAAGGTTCGAGAATATGAGCTTCCTTATATTCAAGAACAAACAAACAACCTTATTCATCTATTTGGCACACAAGACAACTTTGAAATTGTGCGTCAGATGAAAAAGATTGTCCCTGAATTTATAAGCAAGAATTCCATGTATGAAAAGCTTGACTACGAAAAGTAAACTCTAGCATTCATTAGTTTACGCTTGTGCATTAGGTCCTAGATTCATTGGCAAACCCATTGCATCAATATCCTTAATTTCTCCATGCATTGATTCAAACTTATTCACATTATCAATCAATGCTTTCATCAATCGTTTTGCGTGTTGGGGAGTAAGAATAATTCGCGACTTTACTTTAGCCTTAGGTACGCCTGGCATCATTCGCACAAAATCAACAACAAACTCTGATGGTGAATGTGTAATAATTGCTAAATTAGAATATGTTCCTTCTGAAATCTCCTCAGGAAGCTCAATATTTAGTTCGTTGGGATTTGGGTTTTGATTATTATCGGCCATATCAAAATAAAATTTAAAAAGAAAGGCGCATTCTCATGCACCTTTCCAATAGTTTATAATTGTAATTTATTCAGTAATATCAGATGATGTACGCTCTTCTCTACGAGACTCAAGCAATTCTAACTCTTCCTTATTACCTACTATCAATTTCTCATATTCACGAAGACCTGTTCCAGCAGGAATCTTATGTCCAACGATAACGTTCTCTTTAAGACCTGTTAAGTAATCACGTTTTGCATTCACGGCAGCTTCAGTTAACACTTTCGTTGTTTCCTGGAAGGAAGCAGCTGAAATGAAACTCTTAGTCTGCAATGAAGCTTTGGTAATTCCTTGTAACACCTGACGAGCAGTAGCTGCTTTAGCATCACGAGCTTCAGCAGGAACCATATCACGACGTTTCAAGCTAGAATTCTCATCACGAAGTTTACGTGCACTTAAAATCTGTCCCGAACGAAGATCAGAATCATTAGGTTCAGTAATAACCTTTTTACCATAGATCCAATCATTCTCTTCGTTAAAATCAATTTTATTTACCACTTCATTTTCCAAGAATTTTGTATCTCCCGGATCTTCAATCTCTACCTTACGCATCATTTGACGCACAATTACCTCAAAGTGCTTATCATTAATCTTCACCCCCTGTAGGCGGTAAACCTCTTGCACTTCGTTTACAATATATTCCTGAACCTTTGTAGGCCCTTTAATACCAAGTATACTTGCAGGTGTCATAGCTCCTTCTGACAATGAAGTACCCGCTTTCACGAAGTCATTCTCTTGTGCCAAAATTTGCTTTGATGTAGAAATTAAGTATTTCTTCTGCTCTCCAGTTTTTGAGGTAATAACGATTTCACGATTACCACGCTTCAATTTCTTACTAAATGACACAACACCATCTATTTCAGAAACAACTGCAGGATCAGAAGGGTTACGAGCCTCAAACAACTCGGTAACACGCGGAAGACCTCCGGTGATATCACCACCTTTACCAACAGCACGAGGAATCTTAACAATTATATCACCCGCATTAATCTTATCACCATTACTTACAACAATTCTCGCATTTACAGGAATATCATAGCTCTTTATTACAGAACCATCCTTTGCAACAATGTTTATAATTGGATTCTTAGATTTTGAACGAGATTCAATAATCACCTTTTCTTGATAGCCTGTTTGCTCATTAGATTCGGTACGGAATGTAATTCCTTCCACAATATTCTCAAAAGTAATTTTTCCTTGTGATTCAGAAATAATTTGAGCATTATATGGATCCCATTCACATATTAAGTCTCCTTTTTTCACATTGATATCTTCACTAACATATAGCTTGGAACCGTATGGTATCTGATCAGATGTTAATACAACACCTGTCTTTTCATCAATGATTCGCATTTCAGCTGATCGGCCAATAACAATTTTATATTCCTCGCCTTCAGCATTTTTATAATCAACATAGCGTAACTCTTCAATTTGAAGTTTACCTTCAAACTTAGCAACCACACTTGCTGAAACAGCAACGTTTGAGGCTGTACCTCCAACGTGGAATGTACGAAGGGTAAGCTGTGTACCTGGCTCTCCAATTGATTGAGCGGCAATTACACCAACAGTCTCACCTTTCTGAACCATTCGACCTGTTGCAAGGTTACGACCATAACACTTAGCACAAACACCTTTCTTTGACTCACAAGTAAGTACAGAACGTATTTCAATTTGTTCTATTCCTGATGAGTCAATCTCTTTTGCATACTCCTTAGTTAACTGAGTTCCTGATTGAACAATCAACTCACCTGTTACAGGATGGTATATATCATGCAAGCAAGTACGTCCTAAAATACGATCAAAAAGAGTTTCAACAATATCTTCATTACGTTTTAATGCACCAACAACTAAACCTCTTAGCGTTCCACAATCACGCTCTGATATAATAACATCTTGCGCTACATCAACCAAGCGTCGAGTAAGATAACCCGCATCGGCAGTTTTCAATGCTGTATCGGCAAGACCTTTACGAGCACCGTGAGTAGAAATAAAGTACTCAAGAATTGTTAATCCTTCCTTAAAGTTAGAAAGAATAGGATTCTCAATTATCTCTGCTCCAGCAGCTGATGATTTCTGAGGCTTGGCCATCAAACCACGCATACCAGAGAGCTGACGAATCTGCTCTTTTGATCCACGGGCTCCAGAATCAAGCATCATATAAACTGCGTTAAATCCTTGATTATCCGTTGAAATTTCTTTCATTAGAGTATCAGTCAAACGCGAGTTCGTATGTGTCCATATATCAATAATCTGATTATAACGTTCGTTATTAGTAATGAAACCCATATTGTAATTCTGAGTTACTTCATCCACCTTCACATTAGCATCAGTAATTAGTTTTTCTTTAATCTCCGGTATCATAATATCACCTAAGTTAAAGGATAAACCACCATCATAAGCGTTACGATAACCCAATGATTTGATATCATCCATAAAATTAGCAGTGGTCATATTATCCGTCTTCTCAAGGATAGCTCCAATAATATCTCGCAATGATTTCTTAGTCAACAATTCATTGATATAACCAAAGCCTTTTGGAACAAACTGATTAAAAATAACTCGTCCTACAGTAGTTTCAATTAAGCGAAAATCAATTTCATCGCCAATACCATCAGGGTCAGAAATACGAACCTTAATAATAGCGTGCAAATCAATAGCACCTTCATTATAAGCAATATTGAGTTCCTCTGGAGAATAGAAAGTCATCCCTTCACCCTTAACAGGATATTCAGGAGTATCTCTACGTTCTTTAGTCATATAATATAACCCTAATACCATATCCTGAGATGGCACTGCAATAGGAGCACCGTTAGCAGGGTTTAAGATATTATGAGAAGCCAACATAAGTATTTGAGCTTCAAGAATGGCTGCATGACCTAGAGGTAGGTGAATCGCCATCTGGTCACCATCAAAGTCGGCGTTAAAGGCCGAACATACTAATGGATGCAACTGCATTGCTTTGCCCTCAATTAATTTGGGCTGGAAAGCCTGAATACCCAAACGGTGCAATGTAGGCGCACGGTTAAGCAATACAGGATGACCTTTCAATACATTTTCCAAAATATCCCAAACTACAGGATCTTTACGGTCAACAATCTTCTTTGCTGACTTAACCGTTTTCACGATTCCTCGTTCCAATAATTTTCGAATAATAAATGGCTTAAATAATTCTGAAGCCATTCCTTTTGGCAATCCCATCTCATTCAATTTCAAGTCTGGACCAACCACAATAACCGAACGACCAGAATAGTCAACACGTTTACCTAGTAGGTTTTGACGGAAACGACCCTGCTTACCTTTCAAGCTATCGCTCAAAGATTTTAACGCACGATTTGAATCAGATTTAACGGCACTTGCCTTTCGTGAATTATCAAATAATGAATCAACTGCTTCCTGAAGCATACGCTTCTCATTTCGAAGAATTACATCAGGAGCTTTGATTTCAATTAATCGTTTTAAACGATTATTACGAATAATTACACGACGGTATAAATCATTCAAATCAGAAGTCGCAAAACGACCTCCATCCAAAGGTACCAATGGACGAAGCTCTGGTGGAATAACTGGCACTACTTTAACAATCATCCATTCAGGACGATTCTCAGTACGAGTATTGGCATCACGAAATGCCTCAACCACCTTTAAGCGCTTCAATGCATCAGCTTTACGCTGCTGTGAAGTTTCATTATTCGCTTTATCTCTTAGTGTATATGACAGTTCATCTAACTTCAAATTCATAAGCAAATCATGAACTGCTTCTGCACCCATCTTTGCAATAAATTTATTAGGATCACTATCATCTAAATATTGGTTTTCAGTAGGCAAAGAATCGATAATGTCAAAATACTCATCCTCCGATAAGAAGTCTAAATAGTTTACACCATCTTCTGCTTTAATACCTGGATTGATTACCACATATTTTTCATAATAGATAATTGTATCTAATTTCTTGGTTTGAATTCCTAAAAGGGCTCCCATTTTGTTAGGAAGTGTACGGAAAAACCAAATATGTGCTACGGGAACAACCAACTTAATGTGTCCCATACGTTCACGACGCACTTTTTTCTCAGTAACCTCAACACCACAACGGTCACAAACAATACCCTTATATCGAATACGTTTGTATTTGCCGCAATGACATTCATAATCTTTTACAGGACCGAAAATTCGTTCGCAAAATAAACCATCGCGCTCCGGCTTATACGTTCTGTAATTGATTGTTTCTGGCTTCAATACCTCACCACTTGATTTCTCCAAAATCATTTCTGGAGATGCCAAACTAATAGTTATTGAAGAAAAATTGCTTTTTTCTGTTGAAAATTTTCTAAAAGCCATATATCATGTTTATTAATGATAATACAAATTATTAACTACTGCCCTTAGGCTTAATCAAACTGGATGTTAAGTCCCAAACCACTTAATTCGTGAACCAATACATTAAAAGACTCTGGAATACCCGGTTCTGGGAATTCTTGTCCTTTAACAATTGCCTCATAAGCTTTGGCTCTTCCCACAACATCGTCTGACTTAATGGTCAAGATTTCTTGAAGAATATTGGCTGCACCAAATGCTTCAAGAGCCCAAACTTCCATCTCTCCAAAACGCTGACCACCAAACTGGGCTTTACCACCCAATGGCTGCTGCGTAATAAGTGAGTATGGTCCGATTGAACGTGCATGCATCTTATCATCAATCAAGTGGTGAAGCTTAATCATATATATGATTCCTACTGTTGCAGGTTGATCAAATTTACGACCAGTTTCTCCATCAATCAAGTGAATTTTACCATTATGTGGTAAGTTTGCTTGATCCATATATCCATTGATTTGCTCCAAAGAAGCACCATCAAAAATTGGTGAAGCAAACTTCAATCCCAATTCTTTACCAGCCCATGCTAGTACAGTTTCATATATCTGTCCTAAGTTCATTCGAGAAGGTACACCAAGTGGATTTAATACAATATCCACTGGAGTTCCATCTTCAAGGAATGGCATGTCTTCTTGACGTACGATCTTAGCAACAATACCTTTGTTACCATGACGACCCGCCATCTTATCACCTACCTTAAGCTTACGTTTCTTAGCAATGTAAACCTTCGCTAGCTTAATAATTCCTACTGGCAATTCATCACCAACAGTTAATGCATATTCCTTGCGCTTGAAATCACCAAGAATTTCTTTATATTTACTATTAAAGTTATAAATAACCTGACGAATCAACTCATTTTTCACTTTATCAGTAGTCCATCTACTTGGACTAATATTGATATAATCTTCAACAGCATTCAACACTTTTTGGTTAAACTTCACTTTCTTAGGAATAATTAATTCCTTATAAGTATTGGTTACTCCTTGCGAAGTTTTACCATTAACCAAAACAAGTAGTTTATCAACTAATTGAGATTTCAATTTAGTATAATTACCATCAAACTCTTCTTGCAATACTGCAATCTCTTCCTTCTCTTTCGACTTAGAACGACGATCTTTAACAGCTCTAGCAAATAATTTCTTATCTACAACCACACCTCTCAATGATGGAGAAGCTTTTAATGAAGCATCTTTAACATCACCCGCTTTATCACCAAAAATAGCTCTTAATAGCTTCTCTTCTGGAGTAGGATCAGTTTCTCCCTTTGGAGTAATTTTTCCAATAAGGATATCTCCTTCTTTTACTTCAGCACCTATACGTATAAGACCATTCTCATCTAAATCTTTAGTTGCTTCAGCACTAATATTAGGAATATCACTTGTCAACTCCTCAACACCACGTTTAGTGTCTCGAACCTCAAGGGTATATTCATCAATATGAACAGAAGTAAAGATATCCTGACGAACAACTTCTTCAGAAATTACAATCGCATCCTCAAAATTATAACCTTTCCATGGCATAAATGCCACTTTTAGATTACGACCAAGGGCTAATTCGCCATCTCTTGTACCATATCCTTCAGTAAGAACTTGACCTTTTTCTACCTTCTGTCCTGAACGAACAAGTGGTTTAATATTAACCGAGGTGTTTTGATTTGTTTTCTTAAATTTGGTAAGCTTATACTCTGTTGTTTCGCCTGCAAATGAAACCAAACGCTCTGTATCGGTACGATTATACCTTACAACAATACGTGTCGCATCTGCAAACTCAATATAACCATCAGACTCAGCACGTACATTTGTACGAGAGTCAACTGCAGCAGGACCCTCAAGTCCAGTACCAACAATAGGAGCTTCAGCTTGCATCAAAGGCACAGCCTGACGCATCATGTTAGATCCCATCAAAGCACGGTTGGCATCATCATGTTCCAAGAAATGGAATCAATGAAGCCGCAATAGAGGCAATCTGATTGGATGCAACATCCATCAAATCCACCTGTTTTTTATCTATAATTGGATAATCAGCAACCTGACGCACCTTTATACGATCTTGTTCCAAATCACCCGTTTCAGAAAATTTTATTTTCGAATGGGTAATTAATTTTTCTTCTTCTTCTTCGGCACTTAAATAAATAAGACCATCATCTAATTGCACTACTCCTTCCTTCACCTTCATATAAGGAGTTTCAAGGAAACCAAGGTGGTTTACCTGAGCAAAAACTGCTAATGAAGAAATAAGTCCAATATTTGGCCCCTCTGGAGTTTCAATAGTACACAAACGACCATAATGCGTATAGTGAACATCTCGAACCTCAAAACCGGCACGTTCACGAGATAAACCACCTGGCCCAAGAGCAGAAATACGACGTTTGTGCGTGATTTCTGATAATGGATTGGTTTGATCCATGAACTGTGATAGTTGGTTGGTACCAAAAAATGAATTAATTACAGAAGATAATGTCTTCGCATTAATCAATTCATGTGGAGTAAACACCTCGTTATCACGAACATTCATTCGCTCACGAATAGTACGAGCCATACGAGCTAATCCAACGCCAAACTGACTATGTAATTGCTCTCCTACAGTACGCACACGACGATTACTCAAGTGGTCAATATCATCTACTTCAGTTTTAGCATTAATCAAACGAATTAAGTGCTTAATGATTTCGATAATATCACCATTAGTTAATACTCGAGTTTCTGGATCTACATCCAGAGATAATTTTTTATTAATCTTATATCGGCCTACATCTCCAAGATCGTAACGACGATCAGAGAAGAAAAGGTTATTTATAATACTTCGAGCGGTTTCCTCATCTGGCGGCTCAGCATTACGCAGCTGACGATAGATATATTCTACAGCTTCCTTTTCTGAGTTAGAAGGGTCTTTCTGTAAAGTATTAAAGATTATTGAGAAGTCATTAGCCTCACTTTCTTCTTTATGAAGAATAATGGTTTTAGTTCCTGACTCCATAATATCATCAATGTGAGAAGCTTCAAGAACCACTTCACGATCAACAATAACTTCTGTTCGTTCAATCGAAACAACTTCACCAGTATCTTCATCCACAAAGTCTTCAACCCACGAACGAAGAACCTTTGCCGCCAAACGGCGACCTAAAACTCTCTTCAATCCAGCTTTACTAACTTTTATCTCATCGGCAAGGTCAAATATCTCGAGGATATCCTTATCACTTTGAAAACCTATAGCACGAAGCAAGGTAGTTACTGGTAATTTCTTTTTTCGATCGATATATGCATACATCACATTATTAATGTCTGTTGCAAATTCAATCCATGAACCCTTGAAAGGAATAATTCTAGCACTGTATAACTGTGTTCCGTTAGCGTGACGGCTAGTACCGAAAAACACACCAGGAGAACGGTGAAGTTGAGAAACAACAACACGTTCAGCACCGTTAACTACAAATGTACCTTTAGGAGTCATATAAGGAATCATCCCTAAATATACATCTTGGATTTTTGTTTCAAAATCCTCATGTTCTGGGTCAGTGCAATACAGTTTAAGCTTAGCTTTTAGTGGGACACTATAGGTAAGTCCTCTATCAAGGCATTCTTCTATCGAGTATCTAGGAGGGTCGACAAAGTAGTCAAGAAACTCCAAGACAAAATTATTTCGCGTATCGGTAATTGGAAAATTCTCAGAGAAAACTTTATACAAACCTTCGTTTGATCTGTTTTCAGGAGTAGTAGCCAATTGGAAAAAATCCTTAAAGGATTTCAACTGAATATCAAGAAAATCTGGATAATCAATATGCACCGGTGCAGACGCAAAATTAATTCTCTTATTATTATTTATTGATGTCAATGTATGAAAGTTTTGGTAAGTGAATAAAAAACGATTTAATTATACAGGTACTTATACAGCCATAGACCTTAACCCCAAAATGGGGTAAGGTCTATGGAATTAATTGTATATAATTAATCTTCTTACTTAACTTCAACCTCTGCTCCTGCTTCTTCAAGTTGAGTTTTAAGTGCTTCAGCTTCATCCTTAGAAACACCTTCTTTAATAGGTGCTGGTGCAGAATCAACAAGACCTTTTGCCTCTTTAAGACCTAAGCTAGTCAATTCTTTTACTAATTTAACAACTGCTAATTTGGATGCTCCAGCTGCTTTCAAGATTACATCAAACTCTGTTTGCTCTTCCTCTTCTGCGGCGTCTCCACCTGCTGCTGGTCCTGCTACTGCAACTGCTGCTGCTGCTGGTTCGATACCATACTCGTCTTTTAAAATCTCAGCTAACTCATTAACTTCTTTTACTGTCAAGTTAACTAACTGTTCTGCGAAAGCTTTTAAATCTGCCATCTTTATTCTATTTTATGTCCCAAACGGGACGGTTTAAAATTGTTTACTTAATTTATTCTAATTCAAAAAAACTATTCTGATCTTTCAGATAATGTTTTAACAAGTCCTGCGATAGTTCCTCCTCCAGAAGACTGAAGTGCAGAAATAACATTTTTTGCAGGTGATTGTAACAGTCCAACAATATCACCGATAAGTTCATTCTTAGATTTAATATTAGCAAGGAACTCTAAGTTCTCTCCACCAACATAACACATCTCCTCAACGTAAGCTCCTTTAAGCTCAGGTTTCGTAGCTTTATGCTTTTTAGTAAAATCTTGGATTAAACGAGCTGGTACATTACCAGTATCGGTAAACATTAGGGCTGTATTTCCTTTTAATACATCATATAGATCATCAAAGTCTTTTTCAACCTTTTCCATTGCTTTACGAAGCAATGTATTTTTTACAACTTCTAGTTTAACTCCTTTATTGAAGCAAAAACGACGTAATTCGCTGGTTTGAACTGCGTCCAATCCAGAAATATCAGTCAAGTAAAAGATTTCACTCTCTTTTAATTGTTCAACTAAGGTGTCAATCAGTTGTGTTTTATCAGCTTTTTTCATAGTGAATATGCTAAAAGGTTAAAAATAATGATTAAAGTGATTTGACATCAACACGAACTCCCATACTCATAGTACTTGAAATATAAGTACTTCTCACATAGGTGCCTTTTGCCGCTGCTGGTTTCATTTTCAATACAGTATTGATCAATTCACTTGCATTTTCAGCAAGCTGTTCTTTTGTAAAGGAAACTTTACCAACTGCAGCATGGATAATACCAAATTTATCAACCTTAAAGTCGATTTTTCCAGCTTTAACCTCGTTTACTGCTCGAGTAATGTCCATAGTTACAGTACCTGTTTTCGGATTAGGCATTAGACCGCGAGGTCCAAGGATTCGTCCAAGGGCACCAACTTTAGGCATCACACTAGGCATTGTAATAACGACATCGATATCAGTCCAACCGCCTTTTATTTTCTGGATGTACTCATCCAAACCAACATAATCAGCTCCTGCTGCTTTAGCTTCTTCTTCTTTATCAGGAGTACATAGTACTAAAACCGTCTTCGTTTTACCAGTTCCATGAGGTAACGTGATTGAACCACGAACCAATTGGTTGGCTTTACGAGGATCAACCCCCAAGCGAATGTCTAGATCTACCGATGCGTCAAACTTAGTCGTAGTAATTTGTTTCACCACTTCTACAGCTTCAGCGATTGGGTAGGCTTTATCCTTGTCGAATTTTGCCAAAACGTCTTTACGTTTCTTACTTAATTTAGCCATTTTAATAATTTAATTGTTAATTTATGCAGATGGGAAATCACCTTTTACAACTATTCCCATACTTCGGGCTGTTCCAGCCACCATACGCATTGCTGATTCAACTTTGAAAGCATTTAAGTCTACCATTTTTGCTTCGGCGATAGTACGTACTTGATCCCAAGTAATAGTTTTCACCTTAACACGGTTAGGCTCCGGAGAACCTTTTTTCAACTTAGCAGCTTCTAATAACTGAACGGCAACAGGTGGAGTTTTAATGATAAATTCAAATGATTTATCTTTGAAAACAGTAATGATAACAGGTAAAACCTTACCGGCCTGTTCCTGTGTACGTGCATTGAACTGCTTACAAAACTCCATGATGTTAACACCTTTAGCACCCAATGCGGGTCCTACTGGTGGTGATGGATTTGCGGCACCCCCTCTAATCTGCAACTTAATTAATCCGCTTACTTCTTTTGCCATTTTCTTAAATGTTAAAGATTTTGTATTGATTTTGTATTTACCCTATGCAACTTAAGGGCAAACAAACTACTCTTTTTCAACTTGCATGAAACCCAATTCTAATGGTGTTTTTCTACCAAA
>JAGLCR010000014.1 GCA_023146135.1 Bacteroidales bacterium | reverse complement strand
TCATTGAATATCATCATCCCAAAAATATACTCATCGGCATCTTCAACACTTATAGCATCGCCCAACTGGGATTTTCCACCCGTAACAAACGCCATCTCTAGCTCAAAATCCATTAGGCGAGAAGCCGTAAATATGGGCTTTGTTTCGTCGTTGGGTTTCACTTGACCTTTTGGTCTATAAATATCAGTACCCGAAACTACAATCGAGGAACTACGTCCGTGATAACCTACAGGAATATGTTTCCAGTTTGGCAATAAGGCATTATCAGGATCACGAAACATTTTCCCCACATTTGTGGCATGCTCAATACTCGAATAGAAATCAGTATAATCACCAATATCTATTGGAAGCAACATATCTACCTCTTCTAATTTGAACATTACCAAAGCCCTATTTGAAGCATTATGTTGTAAGTCTTCATTTTCAACACTAAATACCTCCACAATACGATTTCGTACACCATTGGTAATTGTTTTACCTAAAGCCATGAAGCTATTCAATTTCTCTTCGAAAAATACAGATACATCAAACTTCAAATCGTCGAAATAACCTAAGGAAGCCAACTCTGATAAGTCGATAACGCAATTGCCGATACGTGTTGCACAACGAGCATCACCACCTAATTTTGTTTTGAATACCCCAAATGGTATATTTTGTATTGGGAAATCAGAATCTGATGATACTTCAATCCAGCTTTTTAATTTTTTATCTTTTGTCATTTTGTTTGCTATTTAATACGGTTTGTCATGGTTTTTATAATGTCCCGCGTTTTCCTTGTTCTAATTCAATACTCTCGAAAAGAGCTTTAAAATTACCTTTCCCAAATGATTTGGCTCCTTTTCTTTGAATAATTTCAAAAAAGAAGGTTGGTCGATCTTCCACAGGCTTAGTAAATAGCTGCAGCAAATAACCTTCATCATCCCGATCGATTAATATACGATGTTTTTTCATTACATCTAGGTCCTCGTCAATTTTCCCTACTCGCTCAGTTACTGTATTATAATAACTATCTGGCACATCTAAAAAATCGACACCACGATTACGCAAAGCAGCAATGGTAGCTTCAATATCGTCAGTAGCCATGGCCACATGCTGAGGTCCAGGCCCAATGTAGAAATCCAAATATTCCTCTATTTGCGATTTTTTCTTTCCATGAGCAGGCTCGTTAATAGGAAATTTTACTTTGAAATTATCACTTGACATTACTTTCGATTTCAAAGCGGTATAATCTGTTGATATATCCTTATCATCAAATGAAATCAATTGGTCGAAGCCAAAAACTGTACGATAGAAATCGGCTGTTTTATCCATCTCGTCCCAGTTTACATTTCCCACAATATGATCAACATAAAGCAGTCCTGTATCTTCAGGCTTATAAGGAGGATCCCAAGCAACAAATCCTGGCATAAATGGACCCTTATAATTTTTACGCTCCACAAAAATATGAACAGCATCACCATAAGTATGAATTCCAGCAGTAGTTATTGAACCGAACTCATCTTTTTCAGTTTTCAAATCTTGATACACTTTTGCACCACGAGCAACTGCCTCGTCAAATACAGATTTACAATCATCCACAGAAAGCGCAATTACTTTCACACCATCACCATGTTGCTTATGATGCTCGGCAATTGGAGAATCTGGATGCATGGCACCTGTAAGTACAAAGGTGATTTTATCTTGTCGAAGCACGTAGGATGTACGATCTTTGTGTCCTGTTTCTAATCCTGCATAAGCTACTGGTTGAAAACCAAATGCTGATTGATAATAATGGGCTGCCTGCTTGGCATTTCCCACATAAAACTCAACGTAGTCTGTTCCGTTAAATGGTAAGCATGTGTTTTGTGTCATAATATTTTGTGTTTTTGGTTTATCTAAATAAAAGTGATTTTAATCCTCAAGCCAAGATTTATAATAATCTTGAACCTCAATGGCAGTTGATTCTTTTGTCATGCGCAAAGGCGCAAAAGTATCCACCATAACAGCCAATTCTTGAGTTTCTTTTTGTCCAACACTACGCTCGGCAGCACCTGGATGAGGCCCGTGAACAACACCCATTGGGTGCAACGTGATCTGGCCTTTATGAATATTATTGCGACTCATAAAATCGCCATCAACATAATATAACACCTCATCAGTATCCATATTTGCATGATTGTATGGCGCTGGAATTGCCTCAGGATGATAATCGTACATTCGTGGAACAAAAGCACACATTACGCAACTTGCAGTTTCCCATGTTTGGTGAATGGGAGGTGGCAAATGTAAGCGTCCTGTGATGGGCTCGAAGTCATGAATTGAAAAAGCATAAGGATAAAAATACCCATCCCAACCCACCACATCAAATGGATGCGTTTCGTAAGTATATGGATATAATTTATCATCTCTTTTTATAATCATCTTGAACTTCCCGAACTCATCATGAGTTTCCAAGTTCTCTGGCAAACGAATATCACGCTCATAGATTGGTGAGTGTTCTAAAAATTGACCGTTGTCAGATTTATATTTCTTTGGCCAACGGAAAGGCGTAGTCGATTCTACGATAAACAAACGATTATCTGCAGTATCAAACTCAATTTGGTAGATTACACTCTTTGGTATAATCAGGTGATCACCATATTTGAAAGGAATATTTCCATACATAGTTTTGAGAACTCCACTCCCTTCATGAACAAAAATCATTTCACCAGCTTGCGAATTTTTGTAAAAATAATCTTTCATTGATTTACGAGGCGCTGCAAGTGAAATGCGTACATCATCATTGGCTAAAACCACCTTTCTACTATCTAAAAAATCATCTTTTGGCTTCACTTTATAACCTTCGAAACTTCTATTTACTAATAAATCGTTATCTACATATTGTGGGCTAACATCAATAGCCTTATCAATTTCGATTACCCTTGTTGGGCGCTGCATATGATAAGTTATGGAATAATCGTGAGCAAAGCCCTCCGAAGAAATTAGTTGTTCGAAATACAAACTGCCATCATCTTTTTTAAAAGTAATATGGCGCTTTGCTGGAATTTTACCCAGCTTATGATATCTTGACATAGCAATAGAATTTTATGTTGTATGGCAAAGATAAGGCTTTTCTAAATTAATTAGGTATTTCATTACCATATTAGCAGAAATTGTGATATATATTTGGATTAGAATCTCCGATAATAAGCAAGTCTACTAGGATTAGACATTTAACGAAACCTTTTTTTAAAAATATCGTTTAGTTAGGATAAGTGTTCATTAAACGCATTCTATTTTGATTAAATATTGATAATTCATATTGAAAGTGCTATACACCATTAATAATGAAAAGCAAACATCTAAATGAGGACCAGATTGTTCGTTGCGCCGAAGCATTAATACTTACAGGTACAATCAACTTTTCATATAAGATAAAGGAACATCTTGAATATTGTATGACGTGCTCTGTTCAAGTTCAGGTAAAAGTTGACCAATTAAAATCAACCTACAGTAGTAAAATCAGCCAAAACCTTAGTCAACCTAAAACTAATACAAGTTACGTTGGCAGGCTGTTTAGCATAATATTCTAAAACTCCATAGGCTTTGATATTGCACTTATTCAAAAAAAAAACATCAATAAGTGCGGTTTCCTTTAATAATGCGTTCAATTATCCACATTCGCAATACAGGGTCAACAAACATGGGGGCGCCTTCAAAACGATCAATAACCTCCTTATTTTCTAATGCTCTTAAAGCCTGAATCACATTTGCAGATGAAACCAATGAGTGCTTTTTAATCATAGCCGATCCTGTATATTTTGCACCACCATCTTCAACAAGCATTCGGAGCACCCTAGCTTGATATATACTAAGCCCTTCGTATATATTCTCAAACATCAGAGAGTTACGCCCAATAATATCCGATACAGATTTTTTAAATATCTGAACATCTACTTCCTCAGTGGTATTATTCCATAATATATGAGCAAACTGCTGCACATAATAGGTATGCGACTCCATTAAATCGATTAGCTGAACTGCAAATTTTTTAGCAATCTTTTTCTTTGTTTTCCGAAAACTAGTCTGAATAAATGGCAACCAATGTTTTGTATCAATTTTTTGTAAATAAAAAACATCTCCAAACTTATAAAAAGGCATTGACTGACTTTCGAATATTGAACTTAACATAGAACGCTTGCTTCCATATAGTATGTAAGTTACATGCTGATGATGCTGCCAACTCGCACGTAAACGTTGCTGAAATAATAATGGGTCTAGAAACCTACTAAGGTTCTGAAATTCATCAATACAAACTACTAAATGCTTCTTCTTCTTTTGTGCTATATGCTCGCCTAAATTTAATACATCTAAGAATGATGACTCTGGTGTTTCGGAAGTAATATCAAAGCTTAATTTACCCGAACCTTCACTTTCAAATGAAAAGTTCGGCTTCAATGAAGACAGAAAATGCTTCACATTAGTCATCATATCTTCAAATTTTGAAGAAGCAGATTTTAATATTGCATTGGAATACTGATTATAAAAATCCTCTTCATTATTAGTATTAAACATATCCAAATAGCAAAAAACGTAATTTTTAGGCAAACCAGACTTAGTTTCCAACACCTTTACCAAGGATGACTTACCCCACCTACGAGGAGAGATAAGTATCGTATTAATCTTATTTTCAATATTTTGCCTTAAGCGTAAAATATCATCTCCACGATTTACAAAACCTTTAGGCTCGCTTAAATGCCCAAATATAAATGGATTTTTCATGCTTACTAATATTGGTAAGGCACAAATATAGTAATAATTTTATTACTAAGATAATTCTTACTAAGATAATTCTTACTAAGATAATTCTTACTAAAAAGACTTTAGAAACTTTTTAGACAAAATCATCACAATGTCCTGCTGCTGCAAATGGGGGATATGCCCACAACTGGACAATTTCTCCACTTGCACAAACTCACTTTTCGCAAGCTTTGCTGTAATATCAAGCTGTTGAAAAGTACCAAAATCATCCTGATCGCCTTGAATCAATAACATTGGGGTAGTTATTTTTTTAATCAAACTAAGCATTTCCCATTCACGTACATCTGCTCGAAGCCACAAATTAGTCCAATCGTCAATAAGTTGAGCCGCTCGTCCACTTTGATAACGGTCAAGTCGTTTTATCATTGCTGGGATTTCTAACATTTGCCGCGCCATACTAATTCCCTGAATTGATGTTTCCTCCAAAATTACATGTGGAGCCTCCACAATAATTCCGCGTAATTGTGTAGGCAAACTCGAAGCATGCAGTAAAGCTATAGTACCGCCATCGCTATGGCCAAAGAGATAATACTCATTGGGTAAATCTAGCGCATTAATTAGTGCAGGCAAATACTCTACGGCCTCTTTATGCAAAAAATCAGGTTTTAATTTTTCAGCCCAATAATCGGATTTGCCATAGCCCACTCGATCGTAAACCAAAGCAGGCATTTGCATAGCATCCGACAAGAGTTTGGGGAAACTTTTCCATTGACCGATACTACCTAAACCTTCATGAAGAAATATTATTAGGGGACGACATTCATCCAACCACTCAGAGTTGAGAATCTCGTAATTGATATTTTTATTGAGCACCTCTATTTGCATGGCACAAAGGTAGGAGATTTATGATATACTATTTAATAGTTGTATTGGGTGCTCACTTTGCAAAACCAAGCTTTACTATAACGAAATTACCGCCCTGCCCTCTTCAATATCCTGCTTGAAATCCTTTATCGTTTTAACCGAGAGAACTTTAAACAGTCCATCACGCAATGCTCCATATTCACTATGTATGGGGCAAGGGTTTTCGTCACTACATTCGTGTAAACCTAATCCACAACTTGAAAAATGCCCAAGTCCATCGATAGCTTCAATAATGTCTATCACTGGCCGTAAAAGGTTTTCGTCTTTGATATAAAAACCACCTCTTGGACCTTTAACCGAAGAAATAATCCCCTTACGCACTAAATTTTGCAGCACCTTTCCAAGGTAAGATTCTGGTAAGTTCAGTTCTTTGGCAACAGTCTTCACACCGTATCTTTCATCCTTTTCAGAATGAAGCGATAAGTAGAGTACTGCTCTAAGTCCATAGCTTGCCGATCGAGAGAGAATCATTATTTAAATAAAAAGTATCTCCAAGAAAACTAAAGTTCTTGGAGATTGATAGTAAAGATTAAAATCCACCGTCTAACTGAGCACGGCCATCATCCGTAATTAATGCAGGAGTCCATTGTGGTTCCCAAACCAAATCAACATCCACATAATAACCAGGATACATATTGCTAACCACGGTTTGCACATGCTGTAAAATAGTATCGCCTACAGGACAACCACGTGCCGAAAGAGTCATGATAACATTAATTTGCTTGTCTTCTTCATTATGTGCAACTTCATAGATTAATCCTAAATCTACAATATTCACACTTACTTCAGGATCAGGAACGGTCTTTATAATTTCCAATATATCCTGCTCTGTTTCGTTTAATTGATCAATTTTTGCCATTGTTCTCTTTTTTATATAGTTTATTTTATCTTTTACTTATCTTTTTTAACCACAGGTACCGGACGCTTTCTTATTTTTGGCATAACAAGTGGTTTTAACTGTTGCTTATGCATCAATATTTTGAAAGTATTATATGCATACAAGATCGCTGTTAACAACATAAAGCCAGCACTTGCTTTAATCAGCATTGACTCTTTTAACCAAACACCTATTACCAAAAGCATAAAACCTCCGATAAAGAAAAAGTAATGGCCCTGTGCGGCTTCCTCCGAATGCATATCTGCAGGAAGTGGAGTTTTGAATTTCCCCACCTTATCTTGATATAATTTTAGCCATACAATAAAAGGAAGGGTTTTGTACATCTGCCCCAATATCAGTGCTGTAATAAATCCATATATTAATGATATTCCATATATCAAATTAATCCTAGTCAAGAAATCGCCATCAATAAGACTGCCAAAAGAAGATAATACTCCTGCAACTAGCGTTAAAGCAAATAGTATAAATGCTAAAACCGATAATTTCATTCCAATATCAAGATTACGACGTAGGCGCTTTTTATAGGCACCAAGGTTATAACTAAAAAACATTATAAACCCAATCAATACAAGTGTTCCTGCTCCCATTTTGGCATAATTACCTAGGTCGAAAAACATTGTTGAAAGCAATACTAATAAGCCTCCATTGAGTAACCAAAAAGCCATTTCCAATAACTTCTTATTTAACTGATGAGCAATAAAAAACATGGGCATTAATGTACTAGCTACTCCCACAATAAGCATCATGAACCATCCGATAATACCTATATGAATATGTATTTGGAATGAACCATATGCTAGAATTTGAGGAAACAGCACTATGCTTAATCCTAATACCACTGTCAATAGCAACCAAAATACGGATGCTACAATAAAACGATTTTCAATAGTTTTATTTTCAGTTTTCATTGCACTTCCTAAGGTATTTACAACAAACATAAGTACCGATAGAATAACTAAACTACCTCCGGTAATCATTGCATGCGAAGCTCCTATGAAATCAACCCAAAAACTATAGGCAATAAAAGGCACTCCTAATCCCAATGTGATAAAACTAGCCATTGCCAATTTTTCGCTATATAACTTCACCTCCATTACTACTGGGATAAGTTGGTAAAGCGCTCCGAAAATAATCATTGTCACCCAACCCAAAATCAATACATGGGCTACACTTAACACTTTGGGGGTCATATATGTTGTTGAAATATCTTCTGCCGCAAAAAACATCATTATTGCTGCTGTAATAAATGCAACTGCTCCATAAGCATAATGTGGTAATACCACAGATGGCGAAGGAGCATTTTTTGTACTTAATCCTGCTTGCATAATCCTAAGTTCTATAAATTATTAATTTCATATTATCTGCATCTACCTCTTGAGATTTATAATCGAATTCACGTTCCTTAAGTTCAGGAAGCAAATACTGAGGCAATCTTTTATGGTGAACGTAAAGCGCATGACCCTCATCCAAGGTTTCGATTGCTTCTAAAATAGTTACCATAGGCATGGGCATTTCCAAATCACGAACATCAATCTCACTTAATTTACCTTCATACTTACGCTCCAAATCCTCATAAGTCAATTCGCGATCAGAGATAATTGGCGCTACTTCTTCTGCTACCACGTCGCCCTCAATCTTTTTTAAATATGTATGAACAACACCTTCCTCGGGACGCTCCGATTCAAACTCATAACCTTTCTTTTTGATGATATTCAAAAGAGGGATAGGCTCAAACGTATTAATAATTTTAAGCGTTTCGCCCTCATTCAAATTCTTCAACCCATCCATTATTACATTAAACGGATCCACTCCAGAGTCCAAAATAGGACGTACATCTAGATCAACAATATTGGTTCTTTCCATATCTATTTCTGTAGTTATATCTTTTTTAATTTCTTTTTCTTCTTCATAAGCTACCTCAAAACCAATATCCTGCAAAACCTTCAACATTTCGTTCACTGTCGAATTACCCACTTGGGCAGCTGCAGTCACATTAACTCGTGGAGCAAGCATTTTTCGTAAAAAAGGGTTTTCTAATTTCTTAAAATGACGATTAATCGAAGCTATTGCCTCTATTGCTTCCGGCTTCTCTTTTAATATCTGTGATATTTTAGTATTCTTATCTACAATCATAATTTCTATTTATTTGAAGCCGCAAAGTTATTAAGAATAATTCTAAAGATTAAAAGACCTCTTTATCTTTTTCTTATAATTAGCTAATTTAGAACGGAGTGATTATAAACTATTGATTGATAGCATTATTTTTAATCGTTCTAAATAAGGATTATTGAGAAGTGCTTTTATCGCATCCACTCCCTGATAGTAGAAATAACTAATTCACGGTCTTTTTTAGGCAAGTTCAAAATACGAGTAGTGTGACTGCCTCCCTTCTTTACAATCTTCAACGAATTGGTTTCTAGAGATAAATCAACAGATGGTGCGCCCCAAGGATCGATACCACCCACAATAAAAATCATATTCTGTGCACGGTGCCTCACAAAGCAATCGACTTTGTAGTGGGTTTCTGGATTGTAAACCACTTCCACACCTTCAGGGAAAGTAAATTCAAAAGTAGGATTTTTATCAAAGCTCAACCATTCTTCGAAAGGACTAATATCATATCCATACATGCCAAATTGATGCATTGCTTGATAGAAAAAAGGCTGTTGATTTGCAATTCCTTGGTCTGAAATCCAATTGATACCCGCAATATTATTTAGATGATCAATCATACGATCGGCTCCAACATCAAACGAAGGGATTTTAGCACATGACCTCCCCCATTGCCAAAAGGCAAAGGAATACTCTAAGACTGTCAATTCATAACCCTTCTCAATCCCCCCAACTTTATCATAGGTCTGTCCTTCTGATTTAGCAAGTTTTTTAAACCTCTTCAAGTACTTTTTTTTGTTCTTAAGCATCTCTATTTGATATGACTTAATTGACTCTCTACATTCCGCTGTTCCCACATTTTCCAAATGCCGATATACTCTTTTTTCTTCCTTCGAAAAATTCAATGGCGCCACAACTGGCACGGTAACCGACACATCATTGGGATAATAATATTTATAATACATGGCCGTTTGTCCACCTTTGCTAATACCTGTTGCCAGCCATTTTTTCTTATAAATCTCCTTTAATACAAGGTTTATACGATGATGATCGGCGGCGGCATTTTCAATTGTAAGGTACTGCCAATCAAATATGGAAGTATCAGGTAGAGAAGGCGCAAAATACCGATGCTCCACCACAATCTGATTGGCATCAAGAATGCTTGTTAACTCATTTTTATAATTGGGATTTTCAGCATAATTGGCCCAATAACCCTCAGTAACATACACCATAGGACGATCCAATGCCCTATGAGAAAGAAATACTCTTTGCTTAAAAGCAGCACCATTGGGACTCTGATGATTGAGATCCTGTTCGAACCAAAGTAAAAAGCGCTCTGTAAATTCATCGCCCGATTCTAATATTTCATACGTAAAACTATGCTGTTTGGAAAGACGGTCCAAGTCTTGCTTGATACTTTGTGATTGGAGGCTTATCGCTATAAATAGCAAAAAAGCCATAAGGATATTTACTTTTTTCATTGAAATGATTTTTATTAACTGATATGCACTTAATTGGCACCTCTCATAAACTTTTCTGATGCAGCTTCCATCTCTCGATAACGTTTACGAGCCTCCACGGTAAACAAGCTACCTGGATAGTCCATAAGTATTTTCTTATATAACTCTTTTGCTTTAGTTGGATTATTAAGCTGATTATCATTTATTCTAGCTCTATTTATCAAAGCATTATCAGCCAAAGTTCCAAAAGCATCCTCATTAACACATTTCTGAAAAAGCGAATCGGCAAGCTGATATTTTTTTAATTCCACAGCTATTTCCGCCTTTTTGTACCATACATTATCACGTATGGGTTCGCCCACAGGAAAAGCTGTTAGTATGGAGTCCAAGGTCAAATCGGCATCAATATAATTGTGTTGATAGGCTAATAAATCAGCTTTCGCATACGAGTTCAAAGCATCGTAACTACTATCTAAACTCATATTCTCGATAATAAGCAAGTATAAGTCAAGTGCATCATTTGCAATCAGCTTTGAAGTAGCGCCTTTAAGCACTTCCAATTGCACTTTGGCATAATCCATTTCCCCTACATAATAGAAAAACTTAGCAGCCTTAAGCCTTGCTTCAAATCCAATAGCATCATATTTATTGGCCTTTTCTACCTGTTTGTATAGTAGACTAGCCGACCATTTTTGACCTGAGAAAAGCAAAATGTCTCCCATATCCAATTTAGCCTTTGCTCTTGTATAATTATCCACATTACTGAGGTGTGGGATTTTCTCTAAAAGTGTAATTGCCCTATCTGTACTGTCCAAATAAAAGGCATAAAGATGAGCCAGGTTCATCATCAAACCAACAGTAGAACCACTTTGACCATACTTGTGGAGCAAAGCTTCATAATCTATTGCTAAAGCTTCCAATTGACTTTGCTCAAAAACAGCATCTTCAATAATACGCATAAATCGAGCTTGCAATATTTCTATACTTGAGGTTTGATACAAACGATTATTTTTACCATAATCCATCACATATTCATAGGCATCAATGGCCAAGTCGTACTTACTATTTGAGTAAAGCACTTTTGCCAATTGAAATATCCGTTCGCCGTCTTCATGATAACGCTTATCCAATGCTTTTGCCTGAATAAGAGCTAGCTTAAACTGCTTTTTTTGTAAGGAATACCAATACAATAGCTCTGAATAAACCGTTTTGCTAGGATACTTTTGTGTTCGGCGAAGCAGCTCTTCACGTAATGCTTCAGAAGGACCATCATTGCTAGGGTCGGAGATAAGTAACTGGAGTTTTGCTTGAATAGGCTGCATATATTGCTCATCATCATCCACCATGTCCAAATATTCACCCACCATGCCTTTGTAATTTCCCATACTCATATACAGGTCGGCAAGCTCCATGTTCAAAGGAGGATCTTTAATCATCTTTTTGCCTCTTTCAAAAGTCTTCAAGGCAAAATCATTCAACCCTCGCACTTTAAATGCATTGGCTAGGTCAATTACATCTGCCCGATTTGATTTTAAGCTTTTTATAGCTTTTTCGTAAAATTTTACTGCCTTTTTATGATTTCCTGACCTATCAATTACATAAGCATACTCCACTTTATACTTTTGTTCCATGGGATGTTTTTTAGCCACAGAACTCACAAATTTTTCGGCTGTTTTATAGTCCTCTTTTGCAAAAAGACAATCTAAATAATAATTATAAAATACCGGGCTTGGCTTCTCTCTGTATATATCTTTATATAGATCTGCAGCCTTATCATATTCCTTATCTTGAAAATATTGTAGGGCAAGTTTTTCCTCAACCGATTGGCCAAAAACTGAAAAAACAGACATTAACAGAAAGGCAATAATTAACGCTTCTTGTTTAATAAATCTGTTTTTAGCATTCATAAATAAAGTTTTCTACTACACGCCCAGCCCGTTTTATATAAGATGAGGCAAGAATCAAATTAGTTTATTATTTCGAAGCCCGTATAAGGAATCAAGGCCTTGGGAATTTTTATTCCTTCAGGTGTTTGATTATTTTCTAATAAGGCCGCTACAATACGAGGCAATGCCAATGCGCTACCATTCAATGTATGAGCTAATTGAGTTTTACCATTTTCATCTTTATAACGCAATTTCAATCTATTGGCTTGGTAATCCACAAAATTGGAAACCGAACTCACCTCCAACCAACGCTTTTGCGCAGCAGAATATACTTCCATATCATAAGTAAGTGCAGCAGTAAAACTCAAATCACCACCACAAAGGCGTAATAAACGGTAAGGAAGCTCCAACTTAACAAGTAGACCTTGAACATAAGTACTCATCTCTTCCAAGCGCTCATACGATTTTTCGGGGTGCTCAATCACCACAATCTCTACTTTATCAAATTGGTGCAATCTATTCAATCCGCGTACATCGGCACCATAGGAACCAGCCTCGCGACGAAAGCATTGTGAATATGCTGTATTTCGAATGGGAAAATCTGCTGATTTTACAATCTCGTTACGGTATATATTTGTAATAGGAACCTCAGCCGTTGGGATAAGGTATAAATTATCTTCACCCACATGATACATTTGGCCTTCCTTATCAGGCAACTGGCCCGTGCCATAGCCCGACTCCTCATTTACCATCAATGGAGGTTGCACCTCACGAAATCCTGCTTTTTCAGCTTCATCCAAGAAAAAGTTTATCAAAGCACGTTGCAAACGAGCTCCTTTTCCTTTATAAAGGGGGAATCCTGCACCAGTGATTTTATTTCCCAGTTTGAAATCAATAATATCATATTTGTCGGTCAATTCCCAATGAGGAAGCGCATCAGCCGCCAATTCTGGAATCTCACCTACATTTTTTAAAACCTCATTATCCTCATCAGAATTTCCCGCCGGAACAGATGGATGTGGTACATTTGGAACTTGCAATAATTTATCGGTCAGCTCCTTTGCCGTATTCGCTAACACTTCACCAAAACTTTTAGACAACTCCTTCAATTCCGTAGTGCGGATTTTCTTTTGGTTTGCCTCTTCTACTTTTCCAGTTTTAAATAGCATGCCTATTTCTTTGGCAATACTCTTGGATTCAGATAGTACATCATCCAATTTTTTTTGAAACTCTTTACGTTTATCGTCTAAAACGATAATCTCATCCAAAATATCTATATTATTGAAGTTCTTGATTTTAAGACCTTCAATAATTGCCTCCTTCTCGGCTCTTATTTTATTTACTACTAACATCTTTATTCTTGTTTATTTCATCTGCGAAAATAATGATAATTGAACATATGTAACAAAGGGTATCAATATTTTCACAAATCGACTATGGCTAATTATTGGCTTTATCTTTTTGGTACATTTCCGGCACGAGCATTAACTAAAACCTCCTTTTTTACACCATCTTCGTAACGTACTTTATATACTACTTTACCATCTGTACCCCAATAGGTCCAGACACCATCACGCTTAATACCTTTATATTGTCCTTCCCCTTTTTTCTTTCCATTAATATAATACTCCACCCATTTACCTGTAGGTTTTCCTTCTGTAAATGTCTGTTTTTTATACAGGCGACCACGTTCATCATAAAAAACCCAGCCTCCCTCTTTCAATTCATTTTTATATTTTCCTTTAGCCTGAATTACGCCTGATTTATTCCATTCGGTGAATGTTCCATTACGAAAGCCCTCCTTGAAAGTGCCTTTATACTCGGCTACACCATTTCTAAAATACTGAGTTACTGATCCATTCATACGGTCGTTGGCATAAACGGCTTCTATTTGTCGTTCACCATCCTTATACCAAATCTCCCATTTCCCATCCATTTTTCCTTGCGAAAATGATCCTTTTTTATATAACTGACCTCGTTCATACCAGCTAGTCCACTCACCTTCTATCAATCCATCAACATAGTCTCCCTCTTGAAGTTTATTACCATTTTCAAACCAAGTAGTCCAATGCCCGATCTTCAATCCATGATCAAAACTACCTGTTTTCCATTTCTCAGATGTTTTATACCAAAAAGTCCAATCCTTATTTTGGTCACCTGCCACAAAAGAACCTGTGCTACCTTTTTGTCCATTTTCGTAATAAAAAATCCAAACCGAATCCTGTAAATCATCCTTCAGAAAACCTTCCATTTCAGTTTTACCATCAATATACCACCATTTTGCAGCACCATTTAAACTATCATTTACAAAAACACCTTCAAACTGCATTTGCCCATTACGATAATATTTCTTTGTATCACCCTCTCGAGAATCAAGCTTATAACTTACTTCCTCTTGCAATTGCTTATTGGCATACCAATATTGCCACAAACCATGTTTCGATTTATCCTTAATATCACCCTGAGTAGCGAGAAGACCATTTACATAAAACTCTTTAAAAGTCCCATTTTCTATAGGCTCTTCCTTTTTAAGTTGCCCTCCCATATAGTACTCATTCCATATTCCAACACGCACTCCTAGCTGATAATTCCCAATAGACAAGGTGTCTCCATTTTTATAAAAAGAGAGCCATTGCCCATCAAACTGCTTATTTACAATATTAACTCTTTCCTTTAGTTGTTTGTTAGCATGCCACGACTGCAAAGAGCCATTCTCCATATCGATAAAACGCTTTTTCGCACCGTCTTTATAATAATACTTCCACTCTCCTATCTTTATACTCTTATTATAATTACCATTATTTGAAGTGTTCCCATTAATATAGTACTCTGTCCAAAGGCCTTCTTTCTCCCCATCTTTCACCTGTCCAACAACTTGTTTTTGTCCAGAATAAAACCACATTCGATACACACCATTCTCGTAATTTATTTGGCTAAGGGTATCGCCACTCTCAAAATAATTGAACCACTCCCCTACCTTTTCTCCATTGGAATAATCACCTTCTTCAAACTTATTTTCGTTCATAAAATAGCTTACCCAATGTCCATCGAGCACGGTGTCGTTAATATAATGTGCTATACGACTCGTCTTTCCATTATTATACTTTAGCACTTCTTCTGTTCGATCTTGTGCAGAAATACTTAATGAAAACACAAAAAGCAAGGCAAACGAAATTGCCATTTTGAAATTTATTTTGAAAAATTGCATAGTTTTATTTTTTTCGATTAATGGCGTAATTTACCAATCCCACCAAAGCTTTTTTATATTCGTTATCCTTTTGATTTTCTAATAATGCAAGTGCCGCATCCAAATGATATTGCATTTTTTGTTCAGCGTATTCCATACCTCCTGAGGCATTCACTTGCTTAATAATTTCCTCTACAGTTTTACTTTTCGAACTTTGAAATTTAATTTTCAAAATCGTCTTTTTACGTTCGGCAAATGAGGTATTATTGAGCATATAAATCAAAGGCAAAGTCATTTTCTTTTCCTTGATATCACCACCAACAGGCTTTCCACTTTTGTTATTAAACTGAAAATCAAACAAATCATCTCGAATTTGAAAAGCAACACCCACATGCTCACCAAAGTCGTGCATCCGCTGCACATCATCAGCGCTTGCCCCCACGGAGGCTGCCCCTGCCGCACAACAACTAGCTATTAAGGATGCCGTTTTCTTTTTTATTACTTCAAAATATACATCTTCAGTTATATCTAAACGGCGAGCCTTTTCAATTTGCAAAAGCTCCCCTTCACTCATTTGCTTGGTTGCATGCGAAACAATTTCCAACAAATCAAAATCCTTATTCTCCAATGCTAACAGCATTCCTTTTGAAAGCAAGAAATCGCCAACTAGAACCGCTATTTTATTTTTCCATAAAGCATTGATGGAAAAGAATCCACGACGACGATTGGAATCATCCACCACATCGTCATGCACTAATGTGGCTGTATGTAAAAGTTCTATCAAAGCAGCTGCACGTTGAGTGCTTTCATTGGCTTGTCCCATCATTTTAGCGGTCAAGAAAACAAACATGGGGCGCATCTGTTTTCCCTTTGACTTCACAATATAGCGCATAATAATATCCAATAACGAAACATTGGATTTTACTACTTCCTTAAAAGTCTTTTCAAAAGCCTCTAATTCAGTGTTAATAGGCTTTTTAATCTGATTTATATCCATAAAATTGGATGCGTTTTATTGTTTTTCAAGTGAATTCAAAAGTAGTATAAATTTGAATGTGGTAGAAGATGGATACAGTGGATTTAATGGATTTATTGGAAGCTTTATAATGTTTAAGTTTATTTCTCATTATTTTTTATTCTCTCTCCTTGTCCTTGCCGTCATCCCTCGATATAATTTTGCAGTTTGTCATTTACCTATTGCCTTCGGCATAAATACCTTTCCTCTCTCCTTGTCCTTTTCCTTTTCCTTGTCCTCTTTCCTTGCCGTCATCCCTCGATACAATTTTGCAGTTTGTCATTTACCCATTGCCTTCGGCATAAATACCTTTCCTCTGTAAAATCACTCGGTCTGACTAGTACTCTTACTCTCTCCTTGTCCTAATCCTTTTCCTATTTCCTTTTCCTCCCCGTCACCCCTCGATACAATTTTGCAGTTTTCATTTACCCATTGCCTTCGGCATAAATACCTTTCCTCTGCAAAATCACTCGGTCTGACTAGTACCGTTCCTTTTCCTATCCCTTTATTTAGATTAATTATAAATTACTACATTTGCCACTTAAAATATAAGCACTATGATTATCACAGACAATATAAAAATGGCAGATGTGATTCTGCAAAATCATCATCTTTTGGCGGTGATAAATCGCTTTGGAATTCAGTTGGGCTTCGGGGATAAAAGCGTAAAAGAGGTGTGTGGAGATTATCAAATAAATTCTGATTTTTTCTTAGAAATAATAAATGCATTTAACGACCCCGATTTTTACCCCCAACACAAGTTGGAAAAATTTCCTTTAAAACTCATTATTGATTTTTTACGAAAAGCACATTCTTTTTATTTGGATCAGAAAATACCCGAGATTGCTTCTATGATTGACAATATTGTTGAAGCTAGCCCAAGCAATCAACAAAAGACCATGCGCATGATTCAATTGTTTTTTGGTGAATACCAACAACAATTGAAAGAGCATATTGCTCGTGAAGAGACTGTGGTTTATCCTTATATTTTGAAATTGGAAGATTATCTTCAGAGCAAAGAAAAGAGCAAAGAAGCTTATGATATGCTAATGATATATCAGATTGAAAACTATGCGGATGAGCATGATAATATTGAAGACAAGCTAAAAGAATTAAAGACAATTATCATCAAATATCTTCCTCCACAAAAAGATTACCTCCTTTGCTACAAAATACTAGGTCAGCTTGATCATTTGGAGGATGATATGAATAATCATTCTGAAATGGAGAATAAGGTTTTGGTTCCACGAGTGCAAATTATGGAGCAAGTGCTTAAAGAAATGGAGGTATAATAATGGAGAAGCTCAAAGTAATTATAGCCACCGAATCCTATGTGGTAAATCAAGGCTTTCACCTTATTTTTAATAAACTACGACATAGCCAGGTAATAGATAAGGCAGTATCAATAGCACAATTGAAGCAAGTAATTAAGGCTGAAACTGCCGATATTATTCTAATCTCTATTGGCCTACTTACCGAAGAAATGGAGTTGAATAATTTGATCAAATTATTGGGGTCAAAACGCCCTGCCTTAATTGCCTATTCTCCTAATGAAACTACGCCATTTAACAATAAAAACTTGTTTACTGAAGCGCTATCCTTTAAGGATTCGAAAGAAGTAATATCAGATAAACTAAATCGTTTATTTGAACGACTGATAGGAAATGATTTGGAAAATGAAAGCAATGATTTAAGTGAACGAGAAAAGGATATTCTAAAAGAGGTTGCATTAGGATTAACCAATAACGATATTGCTGACAAACTATTTATCAGTGTCCATACGGTTATTACTCATCGTAAGAAAATAACTAAAAAATTGGGGATTAAGTCTGTGTCAGCACTTACCGTTTATGCCATTATTAATGGCTTGATTGAGATGGAGGATGTGGGCTTATAAATTACTATAAGGGACTTCTAAAAATTCCTTTAATTCAAGAAACAAATGAGATAATTATCGTAAGTAGGAAAAATAGTTTCTTTTTCAGTATTACCTTTGGTATCTAAAGTATCATGATCGTAGTCATCTAACAGCTCCAAACTCCAACTTACAGAACAAATCTATAGGATTCTCGTTCCTATAATACCTTTTTATTCCTTATTACTAGTCTAAAGCATGGAAACAACCTCAAAATAAATCTAATGTGTGGATAATTATCAATTGTCAAAAAATATTTTCTTTTGCTATCAAACAACTTCCAATATCTTCTTTTTTCCATTCTTATATGCTTTTTATTACAAGATAGAAATAAATTATACCTTCTAAACTTACCAATACTAATAACAGTATCATTTATAAATGATACGTAATAATTATTATCAATTATGATATATCGATGTTCTATATTTATAAGGGAATCTTCTTGCAAAACAGCAAGATAGACAGTGTCCTTACAGTGTTTTTTCATAAAAAAACCTTTGTCTTTCATTTTTGGTATCTGCATTCTACTGTCTTGCCCAAAAGAATACTTCAAAAATAGAATCATTAAAATCATTAGAATAATTTTTTTCATTTTCTATTTCTATAAGGTAACATATATTGTCTTGAAATCTTAATTCTTACTATTGAACTGACGGACCTATTTGCATTCGAAAAATAGATGCATTTCTATAAAAATCAAAGATAATGAATATTATAATTTATTGACTAGATAATTAGAAATAATCACTTATAGCCTATTATACTCTTTGGCATAAAACCATAATAGACAGATTCACAGATTTCAGGCCTTAATTGCGAAAGGATTCCTACCATAGAAAATTCAAAAAAAATAGCCGGAGGAATCCCCCCGGCTAATATCTTAATATGCATAAAATCTTACTTATGCACGTCTTTCACAAAATCCTCTACCTCTGGCACACCACCCTGATATACTAAATAGCCATTATAAGGCTCACGCTCGGTGATTTCATCATTTATTGGATCAAGCATCATACGCTTTACCTCTTCATAATCCGAAGTTTGGCCAAGCACCCAGCCCAGTTTTACCCATGCCACCTCAGGTAGCATATTGCCCAATGGAATAATTCCTTTTGCCATCAAATCGCGACCTGTATCATACACAAACATATGCACGTAGCCCCAAAGTGTTTGTAAAGTCATAAACACTGGAATTCCTTTTTCTTGAGCTCTCTCAATAGCTGGATAAAGACTCTTATTCACATGTCCCAAGCCTGTTCCTACAATAATAATCCCTTTATAACCACTATCGATAAACGAATCCAAAGCATCAGCCTGCATTCCAGGCCAGAAATATAGCATTCCCACTTTAGGCTCGAAGAAAGGCATGATTTTCACATTACGATCGTTACGACGTTTTTTATAATTGGTTTTAATGGGCATAATCTCGTTTCGATTAATACGCGCTAAAGGGGTATCGCCAATGGTACGGAAAGTGGAACGATAAGATGAGTGCATTTTACGTACACGCGTTCCTTTATGCAATAAGCCATATTCATCAGATGTTGGCCCAAACATACAAACCATCACTTCGGCAATATCGGAAGAACCAGCTGCTTTCATCGCATGCATAAGATTCAATGCTGCATCAGAGCTTGGTCTATCTGACGACCGCTGTGAGCCAACTAAAACGATAGGTATGGGCGAATCTTGCACCATAAATGTTAAAGCGGCAGCAGTATGATGAAGAGTATCTGTTCCGTGACCAATCACAATTCCATCTATCCCATTCTCAATCTCTTGACCAATGGCTTTTGCCAAGGACATATATTGCTCTGGCCCCATATTCTCGCTGAAAACGGCAAATACTTTCTCTGTATCCAGATTACAAATCTCCGCTAACTCAGGCACTGCTCCATAAAGTTCGCCTGGCGAAAATGCTGGAATTACAGCTCCTGTACGATAATCTAATCGGGAAGCAATGGTTCCACCAGTTCCAAATAATTTTACATAGGGTAAACCCGGGGTAATAGGAAATTGTTTTTCAGGAATAGCATAATTGGCTTTTTTATAACCTGTCTCCTCCATTTTAGTCACCGTTTGCACATCAATACCGATATTGTATCCTGTAACAATTTTCATTACAATATGCTGATCGTCATCATTCTCGGAACGAGGTAAAACCGTACCTTCAAATCTTCCACGAGTGGTGTCAGCTATTGCTGTTCCCCATACTCGTACTTTATATTTCTTCAAAAGCGCTAAGGCTTCCCCTTTATATCCTTGAAATAAATCTTCCATTTCGAATTCTTTGTTTTATGTTTGGACTAAATAATAGCCGCTAACTCGGTCAATTTAATATTTCCAATTGCTGACTTTCGCAACTGACTCATTACCCAATGTTTTCTATTTTCTTCATCTTGAATGCGCCCAATCTCTTTATACTTTTCATTTAAAAATGAGATTTGACCAATGATTTCTTCTTTGGCAATTTTCTTAAACCCAATACTATTAAGTACCGATTGAAAATCCATTTTTGGATGCGAATAAAATTCAGCAATCATACTATTTGCCAATTCATATTCTATTTTCTCTTTTTTCAAGAAAGCGAATAAATCGAATAAGCTATCATAATCAAATACATCAGCCGATTGAAAATGACCTTCAATATACTTCAACTTTTGGCCTAAAAACACTCCTGCCACATTAGCGGGTACAGACAGCTCCGTTATTAATCGTCCCAAAAGTGGATATAGATTTTTCTTAAATATATAAGTATAAACATCCTCTGGAATACCCCAATCTTGCATTTGCTTAAAACGATCAACAATATCGTTAGGCAAACCTTTGCGTAGGGTTTCGATATAATCCGATGTTAAAGGAATAGGGGCCGAATCGGTATCAGGATACATGCGATCTGCTCCAGGTAATACACGCTCAAATATTGTTGAGCCATCGACAAATGATTTGCGTGTTTCTTCAGGAACACCTTCAAACACCATTTGGCAACGCTCCTCGATAGTCTCCAAAGCTGTTTTCACATCATCTTCTGGAGCATCAAAAAGGATAAATGCATCATCCTTATTAGCCTTTAACTTTTTAAATATTTTCTGAACATCCTCTTCATCCAAAATCGGGTTCAAATCTTCGCTATGAGTCATATTAGGTTGATCCAAGCAGGCTATTACTTTAAGGCGCTCACTTATTTCATCAGCAAATACGTGACCTGGCTGAGTGAAACGAGATAAGACTTGATAAAAATGAGGCAATCGAACAGCAACAACTTTATGATTATCTTCAAATATTCCAAAGAAATTTGGATTGGCTCCAAAATCACCTTCCTTCATTTCAATATGGCTTATTTTCCAACTTTTAGCATCCTTTACCCTTTTGTTCATTATTTCGCGAATGCGCAAAATTGACCATTGACGAAAGGCCTCATTATGCGATAATTCGGGAATCCATTTGGTATGCGCCACGCCTTTTATCTCCACACGACTACCACCACGACAGCTCACATTCACATCTTGTCGACCTGCGCCCATTCCAGTACGTACCTTACCAGTACTCCTATTTAGGAAACGAATATAATCGCAACCTTCCATCACCTCATCTGGGTTTACAAAATCTGGATAGGTAACTGTTTCGATTAAAGGCATTCCCAACCGATCGGTTTTATATAACCTGTTATGGCCAATATCCGAAATCTCTCGGCAAGAATCCTCCTCGATACTCAATTGGATTAATCCAACCTTTTTATTTTTAAGTTGAATTTCTCCTTCCACACCCAAAATAGCGGTACGTTGAAATCCTGCAGGAATACTTCCATCCAAATATTGTTTACGAGTTATATGCACTTCGCCAACAATATTTAATTTTGAAAGCAATGAAATCTCCAATGCATTTTCCAAAGCCTCTCGGTCAATCGGAAATGGAGGTGTATCATCAATTTCGTAAGTACAACACGACTCATGCTTAATACGGTAAGTAATTTCTTTTCGTGTTCTAAATTCCATCAATGCGGTTCCATCATACTCGCCTAATTCACTTAATGTAGGGCGCATATGCCGTACAATTTCTGCATCATAATCATCATGAGCATTAAAAACTCCTGCTGGGCAATGACAGAATAATTTCTTTTTAGTCAAAATCTGTTGGTGAACTTCAAGACCCGACATAAAACCAATACGATCATAATCTGCCTGAGTAGCATCTTTACGCTTTACGTATCCAATTTCTTCTCGGCTTTTTTCATAGTTTTCCTTTGGATCAAATTTGTGTGTCATAAGTCTTATATTTATGGCAAATAATACGTTGCCAGAGTGTGTTTCCAAATATTATAGATACAAAATGGAGATTAAAATAACTCCATTTTTGAAAGGTTTCAAAAGTAAAAAAAATGCTTTGAATAATAGGTATTAAATAGTTCATTTATTAACATTTTACAAACTACTAAGTTCTTAAATCTTACGTGTAAAAAAAATTAAGAATTTGATTTTTATACTTTAACTTTTTTTTCTATCTTTACACTTATAGTTTTTCACCAGAAATACTATTTTAATAAAAGATATAAACTCACAAAAACCAACGCATATGAAAAAAATAATCATTGTAGGAATGGACTTTTCGGAAGGCTCTCTGAACGCACTTAATTTTGCCGTTCAAATTGCTAACGTAACAGATTCGAACATTATGCTGGTTTGGGTTGACAAAAAAAAGAATTCAGGAACCGTTTATTCCAACGCCTTTGACCCTAGAATGGAAGCTAAGAAACGATTTGAAGAATTAATAGAAGAGTTTGGTCCACGTTTGAAAACAGGGCGTTTTTTATATAAAATTCGTAATGGAAAAGTACATAAAGAGATAGTAAACCAAGCAAAATACCACGATGCATTTCTTATTATTGCAGGCACCCATGGCACTTCAGGATTTGAAGAGTTTTGGATAGGTAGTAGCGCTTACAAAATTGTAACATACGCACCATGTCCTGTAATAACACTCCGTTATGGTGAGGATTGGGATGCAAAAATCAATAAAATTGTTTTTCCATTAGATAACTCTCGCGAAACGCGACAAAAAATAAATCTTGCCGCATATATGGCTGAAGTATTTGATGCCAAAATTTTAGTGTTATCAATCTATTCATCCAATGTTGAAAATCTTAGAGATTTAGTTGACGGATATGCCGATCAGATTGAAACTTATCTTGAGGAACGTGAAATTTCGTTTGAGCGCTTTTCTATTGAAAGTGAAAACTTAACTGAAGCTACCATTGATTTTGCTAAAGAGCAAGATGCTGATATGATTACTATAATGACCGAGCAAGAAACCTCGCCAGCTAATCTATTACTGGGCCCATTTGCTCAACAAATGGTAAACCATTCACCTATTCCGATACTTAGTTTGCGTAGTAAATCAATTTATGATCATCAAACAAAATAATTACTACTCAAACAAAGATTTTGCTGCCATTTGGCGTCATAGTGTACATACAGTTAAAAACTAATATGATTAAACACAGCTTATTTATTATCATCATTATTTTATTTGTTTTTCAAGGCAATATAAAAGCTCAAGAATCAGAATCGTACGTAAAAATACACCATTCTGAATCCATAAGCCGCCTTTTAACTAAACATATTCAAACTAATGAATATCATCCATATATTAATGGGTATCGTATTCAATTATATTCAATAAGCGGAGTAAATTCCCGCGATAAAGCCAATCGTTTTAAGGCCGAATTTCTTATTAGAAATCCGAAAACAGTGGTGTATATAGTATATCAAGCTCCATACTATAAAGTACGTATTGGCGATTTCAAAACTAAAATCAATGCTTTAAGTTTTCTTCAAACCATTTCAAAAAAATATCCATCAGGATTTATAGTAAACGATCAAATTAGATTTACAGAAACAACAGAGGAGGAGTCTGAAGAAACTGCAGTAGAATAGATTTTCTATTCTAGAATTATTATTAATCACAATTGCAAGAATACTGTTACAAAAAAAAGTGTTCTTCAATAAAAACTAATTACTTATGAATGAAGTTCTTGTAGCCATAGATTTTTCCGAATCATCAATAAATGCATTAGAACATGCTATTGGTGTAGCTGCAAAATTCAAGTCAAACATATTAATGGTTTGGGTTGAGTCAAAGGCGTCTATACAACATCTAAACCTTACAGATGAGGCAAATCCAACTGAGCATGTAAAAGAAAAATTTGAAGAATTAGTTGAAAAGTATAAGCCTCAACTGGGCGGCTACGATATGGAATACCGATGCCGTAAAGGGCAGGCATACAAAGAGATAATCACTTTATCTGTCGAAAACAAAGTGGACATGATTGTTACTGGGGTTCACGGATCACACGGATTTCGCCGATTCTTAATGGGTGACACTGCCAATCATATTATTGCTGAAGCTAAATGCCCTGTTCTTACTATCGGACTTCATCGAACCTTGGGACGAGCTTTACAAGCCATTGTTTTACCAATTGACCAGTCACTTGACACCCGACAAAAAGTAGGTATTGCAACTCAGTTTGCTCAGCTTTTTGACGCTACTATTCATATTCTTGGCCTATATACTTCTAATGTAAACACCCTTAAAAGACGAGTAGACGAATATGTAAAACAAGTGGACAAACACTTGAAAAAGAATGGTGTAAAAACAGAAATATTCTTTGAGAAAAATTATAAGGGAGCAAAATCAATTATTAATTACTCAAAAAAGGTTGATGCCAACCTTATTTTAACAATGATTGAAACAGAATCACGTACATCGGATTTATGGTTAGGTTCGCAAGGGCAGCAACTAGTAAACCAATCCTCTGTTCCTGTTTTAAGCATTGCTAACAGACAATTAATTAAGGCCACGCCAGGACTTTAATAGAATTTATTAAGCATAAAAAAAATCCATCAGTCAAATAAGACTGATGGATTTTTTGCTTTTATACTAATTGATTAGTTTCTATCTATGGCATTCAATTCATTAAATGCCCTTTCCAATCGATCAATCATTGCCTCTTGACCTGCACGTAACCATTTACGAGGGTCATAATACTTCTTATTGGGTTTATCATCGCCATCAGGGTTTCCTATTTGGCCTTGAAGAAAATCATGATGTTTGGCCTCATAAAGACGTACTCCGTCCCATGCTGCCCATTGTGTATCAGTATCGATATTCATTTTGATTACACCATAGCTTATTGCCTCTTCAATATCCTTTGGCTCAGAACCTGATCCACCGTGAAAAACAAAGTTCACAGGTTTATCATCAGTTCCAAATTTCTCTTGAATATACTTTTGTGAATTATCTAATATTTTAGGGGTAAGATGTACATTGCCTGGCTTATACACACCATGAACATTACCAAAGGAAGCAGCCACTGTAAAATAAGGACTCACTTCTAACAATTGCTCATAAGCATAGGCAACATCCTCAGGTTGAGTATATAATAATGAATTATCAATGGATGTATTATCTACACCATCCTCTTCACCACCAGTAACACCAAGCTCAATTTCTAGTGTCATTCCAATTTTAGACATACGAATTAAATACTCCTTGCTAATGGCAATATTCTCTTCCAATGGCTCTTCAGACAAATCCAACATATGCGAACTGAATAAAGGCTTACCATAAGCCTCAAAGAACTCTTCGCCAGCTTCTAGAAGGCCATCAATCCAAGGCAATAATTTCTTCGCAGCATGATCGGTGTGAATAATTACGGGTACACCATAAAGCTCAGCCATTTGATGAATATGCATCGCTCCAGATATGGAACCAGCAATGGCAGCCTGTTCATTCTCATTACTTAATCCTTTACCAGCATAATAAGAGCCTCCGCCATTTGAAAACTGAATTATCACAGGACTGTTAACTTTTTTAGCGACTTCCATAACCGCATTTACCGAATCAGTACCCACCACATTTACAGCAGGTAATGCAAATTTATTCTCTTTCGCTATGCGAAAAACCTCTTGCAAGTCTTCGCCAAAAATAAAACCTGGCTTTACTTTATCAAATATTTTTTCAGACATGATATTTTGTGTTTTAATAAGTTTCTTGATTTGCACAAAAATACGATTATCTGACGGGATGGCAAAATATTGTCTTTGGTTTTTTTAATTTGACTTTTAATAAAAAAATTAACTGTATACCTTAGATTCAACATGAACGTTTAATGATAACTTAATCTATTCAATATGAGAATTTTATATAAATACAATTTTTTAGCTTTACTATCATAAATAAGCAAGCAATGAGGCAATTATAGGTCGAGAGAGAATAGCATATAATCATTATCAAAATACAATATCCATGGAGCTTCAAATCTTATAAAAACAAGCACGCAATTGAAATACAACTCCTAAACACTCTATTTTATTTGCCAAAGAGAGTTGGTAAAATATTGGCGTTTATCACTAAAGTTCTGTACAATTTCAAAACCCGATTGATTCGCTAAATACATGATATACTCTGCATCGTATTTTTGAGACACTTCCATAAAAATAGATTCTTCTTTTTCAAAATAAAACATTTTATTAAGAGCCTTTACCTTCACTTCCTGCCTCGACAAACTTACCAATTCACTTTTAGCTAGACCACTTTCCGAATTGTAGGTTTCTCTATGCTTAAACTCTGCAATATCAAAATCAGCACCAAGTTCTCGATTTATTCTTTTCAATAGATTGAGATTAAACTTTGCCGTATGTCCATGCGAATCATTATAGGCATCGAGTATAATATGGGCTTCCTTTTTTAAGTCAAATCCGATGAGCAATAAATCATCCTTGTGCATCACATTATGTAATTTTCGTAGAAAGAATAAGGCCTCTTCTTCCTGAAAGTTCCCAATATTAGAGCCCAAAAACAGTAGCACTTTTTGGGTAAAACAATTACGATTAATATCGTCGAGCAAAACAAAATAGTCTCCCACTCGCCCATTCACATTTAGTAGTGGGAAATCCTCTTTCACACTGCTAAGCAAATTAACTATTGCCTCCTCCGAAATATCAATAGGAGCGTATTCAAACTCACAATCCTGAACCAAAAAATACGAGAGTAACACTTTCGTTTTGAGACCATCGCCTGCTCCCAATTCAATCAATTCAAATTTAGACTTACCCCTAGTAAAACTCTCATAAATCGATTGCTTTTGCTCTTGAAATATTTCCAATTCACAATCGGTGAGATAATATTCAGGCATTTGCATTATATCCTGAAATATACGACTACCCTCATCATCGTAGAAATATTTCGAGCTTAAGTACTTATTTTTGGCCGAAAGTCCAGATTCCACGTCTTGGGCAAATTCTTTATTTTCAATTACGATTTCCATAATCCTAGTTTAATTCAGCGGGAACACCTAATTCAAAAGAATTACTTGAATCATTCGACCACTCAAACCACCCCCCATCAAATACCGACACTCGCGGCCATCCCATTAGCCAAGCATTAAAAAACGCTTCACTTCCACGCCAGCCTGTTCCACAATAAAAGGCCAAATGCTTTTCAGGAACAATACCCACCGATTTCCATACTTCAGCAACCTCCTCGGCTTCTCGAATGGTATGATCTACATTACGATAATTCTCCATGTGGTAGGCATCGGTTCCACAATTACCAAAAACAGATCCTGGGATTCGACCTTTTTTTACAATATAATTGTAACCACTTACCTTACCAATATACTCTGGCCAACTACGCACGCAAACAATGTCTGCATCAGAAGATTTAATCATCTCCTTAGCTTGTGGGACATCTACAATTAATTGAGGATTTGCAGGAATATTAACACCAAAATCAGCAATTGATTTTTTAGTAACATCCTCCATGCTTATCTCAAAACCGGCATCCTTCCACGCCTGGAATCCACCATTCAATACACGCACATCTTTCACGCCTGCATAAAGCATAATCATAGTATTTCGAATAGCTCCAATATGTCCAGCAGCACTACCCGGAAATTCATCATCATTATTTGGCGTCATAAATTTACCATACAAAATAACTGTTGTATTGGCATCGATTCCATGTGTTTCCAAGGCATTTTTAAGTTCCTCAGGCGACCGCCGGTTCCATGTTTCAGGAGCTTCCAAAGCTAAAGTGTCCATATCAATTGCTCCAGGAATATGCCCACTTAAATAAGCATCACGATTACGATAATGCGAATGTACAATTACATATTTCCTATTGTCATATTCTTCTGGTTTTTCACCTGAAATCAATTGATTAACCCATTGGGCTGAAACCAAATTTTTATATCGTGCCAGATACTCCATTGGCATATTCTCGTTTTCCGACCATTCGTCTACAAAATGATTATAGACCAAAATATTTTTATAATCTGCATTATCAAAAAAAACTGCTGCCTCCTGAGCCTCATTTCTAGTATAAGCATATATAACAATATGATTCTTTGGCTTTATCCCTTTCGAATGAACTACTTCAATCCAGTCCATATATTGTGTCCATTTCAAAGGAATACTTCGCGCACCTTTAATATGGCCTCCCCGCTTTTCCCCTTTTAATCTCCATCCATTAAAGGCCTCCACCGATCGAGCGTCGACAATCACTGTATTATTATCTATCATGGCTAATTGTAGTTCTACCGTCGTAATTTCTTTTACTTTTATCATTCTTCGTTTTGCGTTTTTATGCGAGTTGAAAGATAGGAAACTATTCCTCCTAATCAACAGAAATAGTTGTGAATATACTGAATGTTAGTTTTTTTAGTTTAGCGATTTTAGAAAGTCAAGCATTGCTTTAATGGATGATCGATTATGATAGTCTGTATCAAATTGCCTCCAAATTATTTCACCCTTTTGATTAATTATAAAAGTAGCAGGAATAGGCAGTTGTTGCGAATTATCTGTATGAGTTTTTTTAAGCTTAGCTCCCAAAAATGCATTATAAGAAAACAATTGCCCTTTTGTAGGCATGTATAAAACATCAAATGCCTTGGCAATTTTATAACCTTCGTCGTAAAGCAGGGCAAACTGTGCCCCCGACTTCTCAGCCATACGATCCAAATACTTTGGTTTTTCTGGGGAAATAGCAATAACCTTAACTCCTATATCTTCCAACATTTTCAAACTATCTTGAATGCCCGACAAATGCTTATTACAAACTGGACACCAAAAGCCACGGTAAAAAATAATTACTACAGGCCCATGTTGCAAGCTTGCTTTCAGATTAAACATACTACTATCCATACTTAGGGCTTGAAACATCGGAGCACTTTGACCAAGCGCGAGACCTTTTGCATCGTTTATAGAGCGAAGCTCTTGAGCTAATACTACAACTGACAAGGTCAAAAAACCAGCTAATAATAAGCTCTTTATATTGTTTGTTTTCATATAGGGTTAGACGTATTAATATCTAATCCTTACAATTAAAACTAAAAATGAGTAATAAAAAAAGCTCCCCCTACTCACCACGGCCTATGCTAAAACCTTATCTTTGCGAAAACAAAATATATAACTATGCACACGAAAATCCTTTTAGTACTATTCATTCTTTTTTTCAATCAGTTCACATTTGCCCAAAACAAAGAGTACGCTCATCAAATAATAAACAGATTAGGATCAGAAGAGTTTGCTGGGCGTGGTTATGTGGATAAGGGGGTTAATAAAGCTGCTAACTTCATTGAAGAACAGTATAAAAGTTTCAGTCTAAACAGTTTTGGTAAAGATTACGCACAAGCATTTAGTTTTCCAATCAATACCATAAAAAAAACGATAACATTTTCTATCGATGGCAAGGATTATAAGCCTGGTTCAGAATATTTGATTTCCTGTTTTTCAAACAGCTTTAAAGGAAGCTATGATTTAGTCTATTTACCCGATAGTATATTGAAAAACAAGAAAGCAAAAATCAAATTTTACGAAAGGGACTTTACAAATAAAATAGTTGTAATTCCAGGAGACGCTCCTCTTCTACGCAAGAACAATGAGCTCAGTGCTGCTGGTATCATTATCTTAAAAAGCAATTTGGTATGGGTACCTAGTCAGGAACACAAAGATTATGTGGTAATAAATATGGTTAAAGACAGTTTTCCAAAAAATGCTAAACAGATTACCATCAAATTCAAAAGCAAGTTTTACGCTAAATACAAAACTCAAAATACCATTGGATATATCGAGGGAAGCAAATATCCCGATTCATTTATTGTAGTATCAGCACATTACGACCATATTGGCAAAATGGGTGAAGACGCCTATTTTCCTGGTGCAAACGATAATGCCAGTGGAACAGCTATGATGCTTGATTTGGCTAAACATTATTCTAAAGCAGAGAATAAGCCCAAATACAGCATTGTCTTTATGGCTTTTTCGGGAGAGGAAGTAGGGATTTTAGGCTCACTATACTATGTGAAAAATCCATTATTTTCATTGGAAAAGATCAGATTTTTAGTAAACCTTGATATGGTAGGCACAGGAAGTAAAGGCATTACGGTGGTAAACGGATCTGTATTTGAAAAGGAATTTGCTCGAATGCAGAAAGACAATAAAGAAAACAATCACATTGCACGAGTTAAGATTCGTGGCAAAGCTTGCAATAGTGACCATTGCCCCTTCTATATGTCTGGAGTACCTTCATTTTTCATCTATACTTTTGGTGACGAATATAATGAGTATCACAATGTAAGCGATTCGCCAGAAACGATTCCTCTAACAGCCTATGATGGAGTGTTCAGACTTATGCGCAACTTTATAAACGGTTTTTAATATGGGGAAATTATATATTGTACCAACACCTATTGGCAACCTCGAAGACATCACTTTACGAGCTTTACGTATTTTGAAAGAGGTTAGTTTTGTTCTTGCTGAGGATACTCGCACTTCGCGCAAACTATTTTCGCACTTTGAAATAAGCACTCGACTTATTGCTTATCATATGCATAACGAGCACAAAACCGTAGCGCATTTTGTGGAGCAAATAGCATCAGGTGGTGATGTGGCACTTATTAGTGATGCTGGCACGCCAGCCATTAGCGACCCAGGGTTTCTATTGGTTCGTGAATGTGTTGAGGCAGGCGTAGAAGTAGAATGCTTGCCAGGTGCTACAGCATTGATTCCCGCTTTAGTAAACTCCGCATTACCAGCCGACCGCTTTGTTTTTGAAGGGTTTCTCCCTCACAAGAAAGGCCGTCAGACCCGAATAGCCGAATTAGCCCAAAATAAATATACATTTATATTATACGAATCACCACATCGTTTATTGAAGACCTTAGGACAGTTGGCAGAAGCATTTGGCAGTAATCGTAGGGCATCAGTTAGCCGTGAGCTAAGTAAACTATACGAAGAAAACAAACGAGGTAATTTGCAAGAGCTAATAGAATACTTCTCCAAAAAAACAGTAAAAGGGGAGATTGTAATTGTGGTGGAAGGAAATAAGTAATCTATTTTGTCCAAATTCGATTAGTGGTAACCCCATGGCATTTATTGCATGAGGCAGCATAAATCAAGGAGCCCATTTTTGCAGTAAAGCTTTTTCCGTAAACCTCCACATGCAAGCCATTCTTAAAATCAATATCTTGAGTAGTATAAAAATTCCCCAAACTATCCACCTCAATGGTAGCAAGTAAGGGGTCAGCGCTTGTCAATCCATCATAAATATACACCGTGGCATTGGGAAAAACTTGTTGCATTAAACTATCGTAAACTGTACCTGAAACTACAAACCATCCCTTTCCATTACCCCCTTTTTGATGACATTTTTTACAATCGGTACCTGCATTATGACTCTGCATCCCATTATAAAGGCTTATCAATGTAGTGGTATCAATATATTCTGGTACATCATCATCACACTCATCTGCATTATCTTTAGTACAAGACAATAGCAATAAGCCAAGCACAAAAAGAATCGAGAATATTCTAAACATTAATTAAATGGATTAGAATAGTCAGGATTAGTCAATAGGGTTTGATCTGTTAAAGATAATAAAAAGGCTTTCAAATCAGCTTTTTGCTGAGGATTCAAACCTGCACCATTACCATAAGGAGGAAAAACCTTATGCATCAGTGGGTGTGCATATTCTGAATATATCAAACCTTCACTATAAAAATCAATCACATCATCCAAGGTTTTAAATCGTCCATCATGCATATAAGGCCCGGTCAACTCGATATTTCGTAAGGTTGTAGCTTTATATGCTCCATGGTCTCTTGCATCCTTAGTTACGGCATAGCGATCTCTAGGATCGTTAAAAACCACATCTTTAGCATTATTGTAAAATAGATTTGTTGTCATCAAAGGATTTCCTGGAGCACCATGGCAATGGAAACAGTCGGCACCTTCTTCCGTAGTAAACAATATCAATCCGTTTCGTTCCGATTGAGTATAACTTAACTCTCCCCTACGCATCTTATCAAATTTCGAATCGGCTGAAACAATAGTTCTAATAAACTGTGCCAATGCTTTACTAATTCTATCATAGGTAATCTCTTTACTACCAAAAGCAGCCTCAAATAGTGCTGGGTACATTTCAATACTTCGAATCATATCCACGGTCATTTGTATACTACCATGCATTTCGTGAGGAGCAATAATACCCATCCAAACCAAGGATTCAATATTTGTCATATTGTAAGGCTCTTCAGCAGGAACACCATAGGCAGGATATCCTAAATGAGTATTACCTTTATATATCATTCCATTCCATAGGTAGCCCTCATTATTCCATATCAAATTAAATAATGGAAGCGGGTAATGGGGTGTTTTTATCCCAGTCAATCCAAAGGGATGTCCATCAGTAAATTTAGGATGATTTTCACCAATCTCAAACGCTTGACTTTGCAAATGACAGGTGGCACAGCTCATTAAAGAGTCCGGCTCATCACGCCCTGACAAACGCCCATCATAAAACAAATAGCGACCGAGTTTTATCCCTTCAACAGTCAATGGATTGTCCTCAGGAATATTTAATATGGTTGGAAACCCCTGAGGCACCTCAAACTTATAAGGTGTAGCAGGTTTTACTGTATTATCAGGATCTGGATCGTCCTTTTTACAAGCAAAAGTTAGCATTATCACCAATACTATTGATAACACTGAATAGCTATATATCAATCTGTTTTTCATATGCTTATATATTAATTGTTTAGTAAACTTATTTCCTTACTAAAGAAAAGTGTTTTCACTATATTACCTTAAAAGCAAAGCTATTTTATTAGCTCAAATACATTCCATCCATTATCTTTAGCAATTTGCATTGCTGGCTGATTTTCCATTATATCACCACCCCATGTATTATGATCATAATCTGTTGGATTCTTAAACCACTGGTCCACATTCATACGAATGGTCATACTAGTATATTTGTTTTTGCTAATACTAAACTCCGAATTTGCAAAGGTTACTTTGAAAGAATTATCAATAAAGCTTATCGGAACACCACTTGCATCGCGTACCTGACCACGACCCAAATGAAAGGCAAAGCCTCGTAATGTATCAGTTGCAATTTCCCATTTCCCATTTATTTTCAGATAATGGAATCCTCCGCCCAAATACTCTGGCCATATCATATCTACCTCAGGTTTATTTACAAACATGAACGACTGATTATCTGCATCAATAAAACCGAGCACAAAACTAAGAGAGTCGTAGGCACCCTCCTGAATATCATCAACCACATCCCAACTCATTGTTGTGGGAATATTTGTATCAACATAATGCTCTTTCGACCATGCTTTTAATTCTTTTGCATTACCATTTTGGTATATGGTAAGCTTGGAAATAAAAAATTGAACTTCATATAAGGAATACACATTGCCCGCAGCATTAGTATATTTCGGCAAACCATACTCTATATCATTTCCATCAATTTTAAAATCAAAATCAAGATGGATCTTTCCTGTGGTTGATACAGGATCTGGGTCTGGTGTATCATCTTTGCAACAAGAAGTTGTAATTAATAAAAACATCCCAAGAATAATGCTCAGGTGAATATAATACTTATTGTTAAATCTAATATTTTTCATAATATATACTGTTAAAATTTGTTTTTCAAATTGCTATTACTAATTAAAATGGGCTTGCCAAATCTGGATTATTAATAAATGTTGTATCTGTTAATGTCAGCAAAAATGCTTTTAAGTCTGCTTTCTGTTGAGGGTTTAAACCTGCACCATAACCATAAGGAGGAAATACTTTATGCATCAAAGGGTGTACGTAATTAGAATAAATCAAACCTTCGCTGTAGAAATCGATTACTTGGTCCAAAGTAGTGAATCGACCGTCATGCATATAGGGGCCAGTCAACTCAATATTTCGAAGTGTTGTAGCTTTATAAGCACCCTTATCCCTAACATCTCCTGTTACAGAATAGCGGTCGTTTGCCAAATCAAAGTTGGCCTCTATATCCTTTGCATTATTATAAAACAAATGAGTAGTCATCAGAGGATTACCAGGAGCACCATGGCAATGGAAACAATCAGCACCCTCTTCGGTTGTAAACAACACCAAGCCCCTATCCTCTGCCTGTGTAAACTGGTATTCACCACGCAATTTACGATCAAGTTTTGAATTAGATGAAATTTGCGTGCGCATAAACTGTGCAATAGCTTTGGCTATAAGATTTACATTAATTTCCTCGCTACCAAAAGCCGCTTTAAACATTGGGGGATACATTGGTACAGCTCTTATTGCTTTTTCCACTTTTTCGTAAGTTGAAGCAAACTCATCTGGCGCAGTAATCGTCCCAAGCACATCGGCCTCAATTGAGGGCACACTACCGTTCCATAAATAAGTACCAGGATTCCATAATAAGTTTACGTGGGGCAGCATCACATGATGCGTTTGAATTCCTATAGTTCCCGTTCCTTTTCCAATTCCATTTTCAAATGAAAACTGCTGTAAGTGACAAGACGAGCACGACATTGGCATGCCTTCTTTGGCTTTTCCCGACATACGGCCATCATAATACAAATGCCTTCCCAAGGCTATTCCCTCTACCGTCATAGGATTGTCATCAGGAATATAAACCTTTTGCGGAAAACCTGTTGGAATTTCCACAATATAAGGAGTTTGACCTTCAGGTGTTGGCTCTATTGGTGGATCTTTTTCGCCACAAGCATAAGTAGCTAACAAAGACATGGCAAGAAAGATAAAAAAATATGATTTTAGTTTAAGCATCGCGTTAAGCATTATTTGGATTAATTCATAACTACACATTGACATACAAAAATACAAAAAAGTTGCATTTCACAGTATAATTAATACTATTTATATTAGCATATGCTCATTAAACCTTAATTCCGCAGAGGTATTTCTACTACAAACCCTTGCAAAATTAAGCTTAAACATTTTCTTATTCTCTAATTCATATTTATGTTAATTTTGTTTTACAATTATTTAGACATCAACATAAAGCAAAAAGCGTGAAGGTATTAATGATTTATTGCAATAGGTTTGCTTATAAGCCTGCCATTAAAAATTTACAAGAATTTGAAACACATGAAGAAGGTAAGTCTTTTGAAAATGTACAAGTAGCTTTTATTCAGGTAGAAGAGCATGATGTGGAAAACGCAAAATCGACAGAGAAAAAGCTCCTTAATTTTGTAAAATGGATTTGTCGAAAAAATGAATTGAAGAATGTGGTTCTCCACTCCTTTGCTCATCTATCGGACAGTAAAGCAAGTCCTGAATTTACAAAAGAGCTATTCGACCGTGTGGAAACAAGATTGAAGAATGTGGAATTTGAAGTAGCTCAAACGCCCTTTGGATATTTCTTAGATTTGCAGGTTGATGCTCCAGGGGAGTCTTTGGCTCGAGTATTTAAGTCATTTTAATTACTATCAAATTAGTCTAAGAAAAAAAACTGCAGCAATTTAATATGAGAGCATTAATTCAAAGAGTAAGCCAAGCCGAAGTAGTAATTGAAGAGAACGAAAGTAGGGAAATTGGTCAAGGATATGTGGTATTATTAGGGATTGAAAATGCGGATTCGCAGGAAGATATTGATTGGCTTAGTGCCAAGATTAGCAAGCTACGACTGTTTGACGATGATAATGGAGTGATGAATAAGTCTATTATGGATATTGATGGAGAGATTATGATTATCAGTCAGTTTACTCTTCATGCCAAAACTAAAAAAGGAAATAGACCAAGCTATATTCATGCCGCAAAACCCGATATTTCAATCCCATTATACAAGTCTTTCAAAAAGCAAATGACCACTGACTTGGGCAAAGAAATTGTGAGTGGCGATTTTGGAGCTCATATGAAAGTGAGCCTAACAAATGATGGCCCTGTTACTATTTGGATTGACACTAAAGAGAAAAACTAATAATCAATTCTGTTAATTGCAGAAAAATTACCCCTATGGAATTAAACCAAAAACAAAAAATAATAAACTTAGTATTAACGTTGATTCAATACTCCACATTGGCTGCATTCCTAGTCATGACTCCCTATATTGCAAATGGGCTATTATGGCAAATATTAGAGTTAGTTGGAGTTATTCTTGGAGTTTGGGCAATCATGGTGATGAAAAAGAGTAAAATAAATATTGCTCCTCAGCCTAGGGCAAATGCCTATTTAGTTACCAATGGCCCCTATCGACTTATTCGACACCCAATGTATATGGCTATTATCCTAACACTTACTCCTTTAATGGCAACACATTACGATCAAAGCCGAATGATAATTTTAGGAGTTCTGTTTATAAACCTAATATTTAAGCTACTCTTTGAAGAAGGTTTATTGAAAGAGTATTTTGATGGCTATTCGCAATACATGAAAAAAAGTTGGAGATTAATTCCTTTGGTGTTTTAAGCTGAATAGACAATAAACAACTTCCATAAATACTTTGCTAAGCTATTTCGAGGGTGTTAATATGGCTTTCAAAACATTATTTGCCAAACTACTAGCACCTATTCGAAACCAAGTATTATTCATCCACTTTTCACCAAGCACTTTATCCAAAACCAAAAGATACTTCAAGGCTTCTTCAGCATCACGAATACCGCCAGCTGGTTTTATACCAATCATTTGCCCTGTTTTTTCATAATGCTCTTTAATAGCATCTAGCATAATAATAAAGGCTTCCAATGTAGCAGCTTGGGGAATTTTTCCAGTAGATGTTTTTATAAAATCAGCACCAGCAGCAATGGCAATATCCGAAGCTGTTCGAATATTTGACAAAGTACCTAGCTCCCCTGTTTCTAATATTACTTTAAGATGAGCTTTGCCACAAGCTTCTTTTATGCTCTTTACTTCATTAAAAACATATTCAAAATCGCCCTCCAAAAATTTACCACGCGAAATTACCATATCTATTTCATCAGCCCCTTGCTCTACGGCATAACGCACTTCGGCTATACGCACCTCCAAAGGAGCTTGGCCGCTTGGAAAAGCACCCGCCACACAAGCCACACTGATTCCGGTATCTTTCAACTGTCGTTTTGCCAAGGCGGCAAATGGTGGATAAAAACAAACCGCAGCAACATTGGGAATATCAGGCCCATTCACTTTGAAGCGTTTTGCCTGATAGCACATGTCTTTGATTTTATTGATGGTATCACTTCCTTCTAAGGTAGTGAGATCGATTACACTCAAAATAATTCGTAAGGCATCTTTAGTATTCAAATTGGTAAAATCCTGCACCAATATAGCATTAAGTCGTGCCTGTACTTTCTTCTCGTCAATTTGATATTCCTTGAAATCCATTACGCTTCTTTTTTATTTTCTAACTTATCTTTTCTTTGATCCTGCACATTGGTTATTCCTCCCGACACCACAAACTTTAATGTTTCGGTGGGTGAAGCCTCTAGTGGGCTAACATTTGCTTTAGGCACAACATATAAGTTGCCCATCATACTGAAAGCAAAAGGCACATATACCGATACCATATCAGGGCCAACACCCAAATCCCTAAGGTCGTTTTGTGTTAAAAAACCTATTTGTTGCATATCATTTTCTGCCGATAGGCGAATCAAAACAGGATAAGTAAACTTCTTTTTACTTCCCACAAAAGCCGATAATAGATCTTTTACCGAGCTATAAATAATCTTAACTACAGGAGTTCGATTTATCAATCCGCTAAACCATCGTACTACGGGATTGGTAAGTAAAACGGTGCCAATAAAACCAATCAGCGTTACTAAAACCACTAAAATTACAATTCCCAATCCAGGAATATCAATGCCTATTAAAGCATCAGCCGTTTGAAAAAGATAAACCAAAACTGCCACGGTAACAAATACCGGTACAACGAATAATAGTCCTTGACCAAAATATTTAAGAAAACGAGCGCCTATATTATTGTCTTTCTTTGCCATGATAAATACCTATATATATCGCAAAGGTACATCATTTTTTTTCGATTCAAACAGGCTAATAAGTCAATAAAATATAAACATGAAGAAAAAAAGCACAAATGCATTTTTTATGTAACTTGCGTGGGTAAAAAAACAATTTTATTTGATGAAATATACACTCTTATTCATTCTTATTTTTTCACTGCATTTTGGGCTAAAGGCTCAAAACATTGTAGAATTCGATAATGAGTCGAGGGCAATTTACATCCTTGATATTGCTAAATATATTTCATGGCCTAAAACCAATGATGCGGAAAATTTTAGGGTGGGTGTTTTAGAACAAGATTCAGCACTATTCCATAGCATGCAGCTGGAGGCTTCAGAAAGAGGGCTATTGCATAATAAAAATATCAGCGTGCATATGTTTAGTCACGAAGATAATATTCGAAATGTGGACATTATCTTCTTCAAAAAGATTGATAATTTCGACATATCAAAAGTGTTTGAAATGATTGGGGGTAAACCTGTTTTAATGATTACCGAGGGTTATCCCTACCATATGTCTATGATTAACTTTATTGTGATTGATGGTCATAAAAACTATGAGGTTAACAAAAATAAAATGACTGCTGCAGGATTAACACCCATAGAACTATTTGTTTTATCTGGTGTAAAATCGGAAGCCGATTGGTCTAGGCTATATGAAGAGTCTGTAATAAAACTAGCTCAGGAACAACGGATTGTAAGCTCTCAACGAAAGCAAATAAAAGAACAGCAAGCTGAGATTGACAAACAGCTGAAAACCATAGAGCAGCAAAAGTCGGAGATTAAGAAACAATTGGCTCATCTTGAGCAATTGAGTAAAGATATTGAAGCAAAACAGCGTGTGATTGCTCAAAGTAGACAAAAACTACAATTGCAACAGCAACAAATGCAGAAGCAATCAGCCAAGCTCGATTCGCAGCAAGTGGCATTGAACAAGCAACGTGCCGATATGGAAAGGCAAAAGACCGTTCTTAAAAAGCAACAAGAGGATATTACAGAAGGAGAACAAGCTATTTTAGCACAAAAAAAGAAGATAAATCAACAACTTGCCAAGATAGAGCAGCAACAGCTTATTCTCTATCTATCTATTGTATTTATCATTCTTTTGGTGGGACTTGGATACTTTATTTACCGGTCGTATCAAATTAAGAAGCAAGCAAATATTGCCTTAGAGCAAAAGAACAATTTAATTGAAAAACAGAATATAGAAATCACTGAGCAACGTGACCTTGCCCGCGAACAACGTGACCATATTGCTACCCAAAAGAAGGAAATTATGGATAGTATTGTCTATGCTCGACGCATTCAGAAAGCTATACTACCCAATATTGAAATGATACGCGAAAGCCTACAACATTTCTTTATTCTATTCAAGCCTCGCGATATTGTAAGTGGCGACTTCTACTGGGAATCAAGAGTAGATGATGAGATTATTGTCATTGCAGCAGACTGTACCGGACATGGAGTTCCTGGCGCGTTTATGAGTATGCTTGGCGTTACTTTTTTAAATGAAATTGTGAATTCTCATAAAATAACACAGCCCGGAAAAATTCTTGACCTATTACGAGATAAGGTAATTCACTCCCTAAATCAGCAGCACGACAACCCACTACGAGATGGCATGGATATATCGGTGATTAATTATAATTTTGCTACCAAGCAGGTAAGTTTTGCAGGGGCAAACAACCCTCTTTTCATAATTCATAATGGCGAGCTATCAGAAATAAAGGCTGACAAAATGCCTATTGCCCTCTACGACAAAATGGTTTCTTTCTCCAATAAAAATGTGGAACTACAAGAAAATGATTGTCTTTATATTTTCTCCGATGGCTATGTAGATCAGTTTGGCGGCCCTAAGGATAAAAAGTTCATGAAAAAACGTTTCAAACAACTGCTAATGGACATCTGCCATTTACCCCTTGATGAGCAAAAAGAAATACTCGACAAAGCATATGAAGACTGGCGTGGTGATGGCGAACAAGTGGATGATGTACTTGTTATTGGCCTGAAAATATAAGTTAAATCACTGGCACTATCACCTAAATCCCGCAAAGATATTGCTTAAACGAAAAATGCTTATTAAAGATATTTTATTTGAAGTATTCGTACTTATAGCCAAGTCGAAAATGCTCCTTCGAGTTCTCAATATCCACACTTTCGGCTTCGATAGTATTTCCTACTCCATATTCATACTTATGCTCTATCGTACCATATGCATTAAATATCTTCTTACTTAACTTTTGCCCTCTATCGTTGTATGTAAACGAAACCACTTCCAAAATCTTCTCATTATGATTTTTAGTGGTTTTTTCAACTAGATTCTTCTTTCCATTATATCGGAAAGTGACTGTAGCAATCAATGAATCACCATTTTTAGTAAGCGACGAAACCAATAGCTTATTTTTATCATACTGATAACTATGTATTGCAATTACAGTGGAGTCCATTATGGCACTATCTTGCTTAAAAGTAAGGTTACGTAATGAATCGTATTGATATATACTTATATATTCTGCAGGATAGTCCCCTCTATCAAAATACAATATCACTGATTCGGTTTTAATCAAACCTTCGTTAAAATATACATAAGAGGATTCTTTTTGTAGTTTGTCATTAATAAAAACCTTTTTGCTCATCAATCGGTCCGCGGCATCATTATACTCGCATTTAATCTCGGTTTTCATCCCTTTGGCGGCTTGCAACAAATTAGTCAGCTCATGCCCTAAAGTATCATAGCTTACCAACTTTTCTACTATAATCATACTACTATCATCCTCACTTATTCTAAAAGCGCTGAAGGATTTAATATGTAGTTTTCTTATGGCATCAATCTTTTTCATATAAGATATTTCGGCCACCGAAAAAGACATATTGCCAAGCAAAACCATAGCCATAGGAAGCTGTAGCGAATTGGGATAAGCATTAACAAAATTTCTATAACTCAGGCTAGTATTAAGTTCACGAGCTTCCAAAAAAGCCAACGAATCACGACTTTTTTCAGCAGCAGGTGTGTAAATTGATGGAGGATAGCTATCGATAAAATACTGAAAAGCATCGAAAGTGCCAATAGCAACCGCTTGATCATAGAGCATTTTTACTCGCTTAGCTTCCAAAGCACGAGCCATTTCGGTATCAGGATATTTGTCAATAAATTTTTTGAAGGCAGCACTCGTATTCAGCACAAGCACTTTTTTATACTCCAAGCCCATCAAGCTCGTTTTAGCAGAGTCCAACTGTGGCGCATCACTATAGTTTTTTATAAATAAAGAATAGGAGGCAATACTATTCTCCTCCACTGTTTTTCTCCATGCTAAGGTATTCAATCGCAACTTAGCATCCGCAGCCTCCTTCGACTCAGGAAAATAATTAATAAAAGCTATGTAATCGCGTTCAGTATCATACTCTCGTACTTTTACGTACTCCAATGTAGCTTTAAGAGCTAATACCTGCAAGAAATAGTCAGATTCTTCACACTCTTTAATAAAACGATCCACCAAAGGTATTTCCTTTTTCTTTTGCACATCAGCATACAGTTTGGCGTCAATACGCTTACGCTCCGCTTTTACTTTTTCAATACTATAATAATCAGAAATCTTTTTCACGATTTTAGGATTCATGTCATCTGAAAATTTTTCAGCCTTGACAATATGATTAAATGCCTTATACATATCATTTCCTCTTCGCGATTCTGTACTTTCAATTAATGCTAATCCATAATAACCAGCACTTTTCATGGCAGGATCGTCCTTTGCCTCATCAAAAATAACAGCAGCTTCAATTGGTTGCCCCTCTTCAAAAAGCTTAAAAGCCTTTTTAAGATTTTGAGAAAAAACAGTAAGTGGTAATATAATGCTTATCAGTAATATAAGTCGTAAATACATAGGAATATCAGTTTTAATAAGGCGCAAAAATAAGCAAAATTTGGCAGGGCTAGAATTAGATATTTTTCATTACCAAAGCAAAGGTGTTTCTACTGCAAACCTTGGGCAAACACATCTAAACTTAAACTGGTGGTTCATTATTGGGTGT
>JAGLCR010000013.1 GCA_023146135.1 Bacteroidales bacterium | reverse complement strand
TGTACTTCTGATTCTTTCAAGTTCATTACCATAAGTTCGCCTTGATAGCCACCATCAATAATATTTTTTAAGATTTTACCACCTGGCTTAAAAGTGTTGTTTGATCCGCCAATTACGACGATACTTTTGGGATTTAAGAGTTGCTCGTTAATCATAATAATGAATTTTACAATATGTAATGCGTTGTTAATTAGCGTCAAAGAAATTTGACTCAAGGTATGAACAAGAGTTTGCGAAATTAAGAAAAATTGATGAATTTGGCAAGGAGTTAGCACTAGATTAGTTGTGAAGATTTGATTTGTTTAACTATTGATATTTATTATTTTGATAAACTATAAAAGCGAATCTATAAATATCAAATTTCTTTAATCAAATTATCCAATCTCAAACGTCAATTTCCTATCTTTGCTTTTCAAAATTAAGAAATGCAAATAGAAAACCTAAACAAAGGCATAGATAAACTCAAACAAGATTTTGAGGGTGAAATATATATAGATGAAGCAATGCTTTTGCTTTATGCCACCGATGCTTCGGCCTATCGTGAGATGCCACTGGCTGTTACAATCCCAAAGAATAAAGCGGATATTCAACGGTTAATCCAAATTGCTAATGAGTTTTCTCTACCCATAATTCCACGAACTGCTGGAACTTCACTTGCAGGTCAGGTAGTTGGCAAAGGTATTATCGCCGATGTTTCTAAGTATATGACCAAGGTATTGGAATTGAATGTGGAAGAACATTGGATTCGCGTAGAACCAGGTGTAATATTGGATGATATGAACCTAATGCTCCGTGAGCATGGTTTATTCTTTGGTCCTGAGACTTCCACCTCGAGCCGTTGTATGATGGCCGGTATGGTGGGAAATAACTCTTGTGGTGCTCATTCATTGGTTTACGGTAGTACACGCGATCATACGCTCGAGATTGAAGCTTTTTTAAGTGATGGTTCGGAAGTTCTTTTTAAGTCGCTTAGCAAAGAGAAATTTGATAAAAAGTGTGAACAACAAGATTTAGAAGGTAATATCTATCGTAGTACGCGTGAAATGCTCTCCAATGAAAAGAATAAAAAAGAAATTATTGAGCATTATCCAACTCCAAAACTTGAGCGTCGAAATACGGGTTATGCCTTAGATTTACTTTTGCGAAATAATATATTTGGAGAAGAAACGGAGGATTTTAACTTTTGTAAACTTTTGGCAGGCTCGGAGGGGACGCTGGCTTTTACTAAATCCATAAAGTTGAACCTAGTTCCTCTGCCGCCCAAAGAAAAAGCATTAGTATGTGTGCATTTGGAAAATGTACCACGCTCATTAAAAGCTAATTTGATTGCCCTAAAACATCAACCCGTTTCCATAGAGTTGATGGATAAAGCCATAATGGATTTAACCAAAGCCAATCCCACACAAGCAAAGAATCGCTTTTTTATGAAAGGAGACCCTGGTGCTGTTCTGATTGTGGAATTTGCTGAAGATGATTTTGCAATAGTGGAGGCAAAAGCTAAAGCCATGGAGGAGGATATGCGATCTGCTGGTTTTGGATTTCATTTTCCCATGGTACGAGGTGCTGACATTAAACGAGTTTGGAATTTGCGTAAAGCAGGTTTAGGCTTGCTATCCAACATGCCTGGCGATGCTAAACCTGCGCCTGTAATTGAGGATACTGCAGTGCTACCAGAGTTTTTGCCTGATTATATTGCCGACTTTGACAAGCTTTTAGAGAAACATAATTTAGAATGTGTGTATTATGCACATATTGCCACTGGAGAATTGCATTTGCGTCCTGTCTTGAATCTAAAAGACCCAAAAGACGTGGAGCTGTTCCATACCATTGCTTTGGAAACAGCCAAGCTGGTTAAGAAATACCGAGGCTCCATAAGTGGTGAGCATGGTGATGGCCGATTGCGTGGGGAATTTATTCCTTTGATGATTGGAGAGAAGAACTATGCCCTTTTGGAGGATTTGAAAAAGGCGTGGGATCCTAATAATCTTTTTAATCCTAAAAAGATTACGAATACGCCAAAGATGAATACTAGCCTACGCTGGAATGTGGGCGTGCCTACTTTAGAAATAAAGACGATATTCGATTTCTCGCAATCAGGTGGTTTTATTCGTGCCATTGAAAAATGCAATGGATCAGGTGATTGTCGTAAGACAGACTTGAGTGGTGGAACTATGTGCCCATCTTATATGGCTACTCGTGACGAGAAAAATGCAACTCGTGCACGAGCCAATATGCTACGTGAATATTTAAACAAAAATACGAAACTCAATCCATTCGATCATAAGGAGATATATGATTCGTTGGATTTGTGTTTGTCGTGCAAAGCTTGTAAGTCGGAATGTCCATCGAATATCGATATGACCAAATTTAAAGCTGAATTTATGCAGCATTGGTACGATGAGCATGGTATTCCGATTCGTTCTCGCTTTATTGCATATATTCAAAAGATAAACTTCCTTGGGATGTTGGCTCCCGGAATTTTCAACTTTGTGGCTACCAATAAGGTTCTTTCCAATTTTATGAAAAAAAGCATTGGTTTTGCACCTCAGAGAAGTATTCCTACTTTATATAAAACCACCCTTCGTGCTTATGTAAAGCATGTAAAATATAGTGGTAAGCCCATGACAAAAAAAGTCTTCCTTTTTGCGGATGAGTTTACCAATTATAATGATGTAAAAGTGGGAATAAAAGCCATAGAATTACTCAATCGTTTGGGTTATATGGTGCATATACCAAAACATAAGGTAAGTGGTCGTACATTCTTGAGTAAAGGCTTTTTAAGGCAGGCTAGAAAGATTGCTATTATCAATGTAAATCTATTAAAAGATAGAGTAAGTGAAGATACACCAATTATAGGAATTGAGCCATCTGCTATACTTACTTTTCGTGATGAATATCCCGATTTGGTGGGTAAAGAATTTCAATCTGAGGCCAAAAAACTGGGTCGAAATGCTTTAATGATTGATGAGTTTATCAGTCGCGAAATGGAGGCAGGTAGAATTACTAAAGACCAATTTACCAAAGAGGCCAAACGAATTAAACTACATGGTCATTGTCAGCAAAAATCGGTGGCTTCAACCATTCCTACAAAAAAGATGTTGAGTTTTCCTGAGAACTATATTATTGAAGAAATACCCTCGGGATGTTGCGGTATGGCGGGCTCATTTGGATATGAAAAAGAGCATTACGATTTGTCAATGAAAATAGGGGAGTTGGTACTGTTTCCTGCGGTACGCAAAATGGAGGAGCAAGAAGTTTTAGCTGCTCCAGGCACAAGTTGTCGCCATCAGATAGAGGATGGAACTGGAGCAAAGGCATTGCATCCAGTGGAGATATTATTGGAGGCTTTGGTTTAACACTTTTTTTTATTTGTATTTAGGGTAAATTTTCATAACTTTGTAGGCATCAAGGGGGACTGTTTATTTGGTGGGTTTTTCCTATTTGGGTAAATATGTTTTCATTCTATTAACTAAAACTACAAAATGATGAAAAAACCTTTACTTTTTATTCTGCTGATTTCACTATATTCTTGGGGCTCAGCTCAAGTTGTTAGTACTAATATTGGAATGGATGTGACGAATACTCCGTTTCAGTTATCACAAATTCAATCAAACAGTATTAATCCTCTTCAACTAGGGGGTACAAAGGATACTATTACAGGCTTGGTTTCACGTTGGTATAATTATGCTACTTCAATGAATGCGCAAAATGGAGGTTTGAGTGTATTAAATTCAACTTATCTATTTCCAGACACGCAGATTACAGCACAGTTTGGCACAAGCTATTCCACTCCTTGGGTGCATGGAGCTGCAGTGGTATTAGACCCTACGGATTCTGTTTTTCTTTCAAACTCAGGATTAAATGTTGATGCAAACACATCTTACACACTTGATTCCATTGGTATATATTGTCTTTATACTCGTAATCCATCATCTACAGTAGTTGACACTTTGATTGTGGAATTTTTAGCAGAAAGTGGTTCAAATATTCCGAATTATTATTTTACTGGAACATTTCCTCAGACCGCTTATGGTGTTGACACCTTATTTTTTAAAGGTTTGCAGCGTACAGGGTCATTTTTAAATGATGCTAATACTGTAATTGTAAAATATCCTTTAACAGCCGCATCAGCAGTTGATACATTGGTTTCAGGGTTTAATTATTTCAAAATTGGTCCTTCAGCTCCCATATCTGTTTCTGCAGGTAGTATTATAGCAGTGACTTATCAGTTTAAACCAGGATATACCTATTATCAGAGTGATACGATGAATTATATGAATTATTTCAATATATTGTCCTATGAGGAAAATGGTAGCAATACCTATCAATTTTATACTAAATCATCATCCAATCAATCGTTTATTATGCCATCCTGGGCTCGCTTCGACGCATCGAGTGCATGGAGTAGTTTATATGTGCCATCCGTTGCATTTGTTCAAGCCTATGGTTTTGAGAATCATTTGGTTGATTTTAAAGTGTCGGCTATGCAAACCATTGTAATTCCTGATTTGGTTATTACTGAAATCAATTATAATGGACCTGAAAGTGGAACGGATTCAACCGAGTTTATTGAGATTTATAATAATGATACGGTAAGTGTTGATTTAGATGGATTTATTATTGTGCAAGGATTTAACTATACTTTTCCTGCTATTACGCTTAATGCTGGTGACTATATTGTTATTGCTAAAGATAGTATGATGTTTGCAAATTACTTTGGCACTGTTGCTTACCAATGGTCGTCAGGGTCACTTAGTAATAGCGGTGAAGATGTTATTCTTGTTACAAATAATGGCGATACGGTTGATCTAGTTGATTATGATGATTCGAGCCCTTGGCCCACATCTGTTGTAGATGGAGGAGGTCATAGTATGAGTTTTTGTGATTTGACATTAGATAATAATATTGGGACAAATTGGTCGGTTACTTCAAATTATTTGGGAGTAAATTCTGCTGGTGATAGCATTTGGGCTAGTCCTGGAACGGGCTGTACTATCATTATTCCACCATCTAGCGACACCATTCCTCCAGTAGTAAATACTGTTTCGGTATTGAGCAGCACATCTCTTGAAGTAGTGTTTAGTGAAGCTGTTGGGGCAAGTGCTGAAAATGTAAATAATTATACTGGTTTGACAGTTACGAATGCAATACGAAATGCAACTAAAGAAACGCTTACTCTTACTTTAAGTTCAGCTTTGCTAAATGGAGTTAGTAATACACTTAATATTGCGAATGTAAAAGATACATCCAATAATATAATGGTAAATGCACATAATTTTAGCTTTGTCTATAATGACCAGAATGCTAGGTTATTAATTACTGAAATTATGTATAATGATCTTTCTTCTTCCGATTCGCTTGAGTATTTTGAGATTTATAATAATACGGGTGGTACGTTTGATATAAGTGGATTTGAAATAACAGAAGGTGTGCATTACACTTTTCCTGCAGGTACAGTATTGGGTTGGGGTGATTACTTGGTAATAGCTAAGGATTCAGCTTTAGTTAATTCAGTTTTTGGTATTACAGGAACGCACCAATGGGATAGTGGTGGATTGAAAAATTCTGGTGAGGATATTGAAATTCAAAATTCTGTTGGTGATACTATTGCCTATGTTGATTATGATGATTCAAGTCCTTGGCCATTGGCTGGCGATGGCGATGGCCCTTCTATTTCGTATTGTGACCTATCGGTAAATGCTATTGATTATAATAATGATGGCTCATATTGGACCGCATCAATTCAATTTGTTGCGATGTTTAATGGCGATTCTATTTTTGGAACGCCAGGTTCAGGATGCACCATTATATCAGTTGAAAACCCAAATGATAATGCAAATATTATTAGTATGTATCCAAATCCAGTGGACAATATGCTATATTTTGGAAATATTCACTCTTCTTTCGAGGTAAATATTTTTGATATTACAGGAAGTTTAGTTAAGTACTTTAATATTAGTGATTCCCAAACTTCTGTAAATGTTGAAGAATTTCAATCTGGTTTATACTTTATTCAATTTGTTGATAGAAAAACGTTGAATAAAACGGTTAAAAAGCTGATTGTTCAATAAATATAGATTCTTATAAATGCAAAAAAAGCTGGTTCAAATATTTTGAATCAGCTTTTTTTTTAGCTTAAAATGTTTTAAAAATCCCGTTTAAGCTACTTTATATAAAATTGGAATACCGTACCCTCAGTTGACTCGATAAGTGTTTGTTCCAACGAATAATACTAATCATGTTTTAGTTTACGATAGCGAATACGTTTAGGTTCAATATTGCCCAATCGTTTTTTACGATTTTCCTCATAATCTGTATATCCTCCCTCGAAATAATAAACTTGAGAATCGCCTTCGAAGGCTAAAATATGAGTTGCAATACGATCTAAGAACCATCGGTCGTGAGATATTACTACTGCACAGCCGGCAAAACTCTCTAAGCCTTCTTCTAATGCACGTAAAGTGTTTACATCTATATCATTGGTTGGCTCGTCAAGCAATAAAACATTGGCTTCCTGTTTAAGTGTAAGAGCAAGGTGTAATCGATTTCGCTCTCCACCCGAAAGTGTTTTCACCTTTTTACCTTGGTCTTTACCTCCAAAATTAAATCGCGAAATATACGCTCGTGCATTCATGCTACGGTTTCCCAATTGAATCAACTCATTTCCCTCAGATACTACTTCAAAAATACTTTTTTCCACATCAATGCCAGCATGCTGCTGATCTACATATCCAACTTTTACTGTTGACCCAACACTAAACTCACCATCATCAGCAGTTTCTAAACCCATAATCATGCGAAATAGGGTAGTTTTACCCGCTCCATTTGGGCCAATTACTCCTACGATTCCGTTGGGAGGCAAGTGGAATTCTAAATCGTCGAATAGTAGTTTATCACCAAATGCTTTTTTTACATGGTCGGCATCAATTACCTTATTACCTAAACGTGGTCCATTGGGAATAAATATTTCTAGCTTTTCAATATTTTCTTTTGAGTCTTGACTTAATAATTGATCGTAGGCCTTCAAACGAGCTTTAGACTTAGCATGACGAGCCTTGGGAGCCATTCGTACCCATTCTAATTCATGTTCCAGTGTTTTGCGTCGCTTACTAGCAACTTTTTCCTCTAATTTCATGCGACTGGTTTTCTGATCGAGCCAAGAGGAATAGTTTCCTTCCCATGGGATACCTTCTCCCCGGTCTAGCTCTAGTATCCAGCCAGATACATTATCCAAGAAATAGCGGTCGTGCGTAACAGCAATTACAGTTCCTTTATATTGATCTAGATGTTGTTCTAGCCAATCGATTGACTCAGCATCCAAATGGTTGGTAGGCTCGTCAAGTAATAAAATATCAGGTTCGGAAAGTAGTAAACGTGTTAATGCAACTCGGCGACGTTCTCCACCTGATAGATTTTTAACTAAGGCATCAGGCTCTGGGCAACGCAGGGCATCCATAGAGCGTTCTAATTGTGAGTCAATTTCCCAAGCATTACGCTGGTCTATCATTTCGGTTAGTAAACCTTGACGATCAATAAGTTTGGTCATTTCATCATCGCTCATAGGCTCTGAGAATTTTAGGTTTACCTCCTCGTATTCTTTTAGAATATCAATGGTTTCTTGTACACCTTCTTCAACAATCTGACGCACAGTTTTTTCATCGTCAAGATGTGGCTCTTGAGCTAAATAACCTACGCTATATCCTGAAGAAAAAACTACTTCACCTTGATATTTATCTTCCAGTCCTGCAATAATTTTTAGTAGGGTAGACTTACCAGACCCATTTAGTCCAATAACGCCGATTTTGGCTCCATAATAAAATGAAAGGTAAATATTCTTTAGTACTTCTTTTCCATCGTAAGCCTTGCTTACCTTTACCATTGAAAAGATTATTTTCTTATCGTCAACTGTTGCCATAATTATATATATTATATTATTTTAATTCTTGATTTATAATGTATTGTGAGCTTTTAATTATTGTAATTCCAAAATAGTATTTGAAGGCTATTATTATGAGTATAGCGATTGCAAAAGTATAAAAAAAAAGCCATATTCTTCTTGAATATGGCCCTTGTACTTGTCAATTACTTTATATTGCTACAGCAAGCCCAAGTTGAAGATACTGATTTTTGTATCCATCATTTGGACTGTCGTACAAATTGAATGTGCCCCAATTGTAGCGTGCTTCTATCCTTATCATTAAAAACTGAAGCCCTACACCTGCATATACCGGAATATCAAACCAGCCAGCTTTTTCAAAAGGGTCTTGAATAGCATCAGTATGAAAATGTTGCTCATAAACTTTAAAACTAGCAGAAGCACCTCCAATAGCAAAAAATGGTCCTATCTTAAATTTTAAATAGGTTGGGATGCTTAGATAATGCATTACCACTTTATTATTATTGTCAGTCATTGATCCTATTTGAGAGTATTCAGAACCTGATCCGAAAGATAACATTGGTACAATTCGTTGCTCGGTAAACATCCCTACATAAAAAGAATTTAAGGGGTCTTTATTAAGGCTGTTTCCGCCATTATAAATATTGCTAAGTTGATAACCTCCTCTTAATCCGTATTTTCCACCAGCAATGCTAGTGAAAGAAAAAGCGAATAGAATCACACCTATTAATAGTAAACTAATTTTTTTCATAATCTTTGTTTTAATTGATGTTTTAGTTTCGACCTTACTGCTGTGCCGAATAGAAAACGTTTAGTTTTTATTTGGTTTGGAAGCTAAATTAGTAAAAGTAAGCTTACCACTCACAATTTTATTAGCATTGAATAAATCAATATTTTTCTACCATTGAGCTATTATTAGGAGGCACAGTATAGCTGATGCACTTTGAAAGTTTATCGAATCTTTCCTAATATTAAACCAATTTTTTCCTGATCGCTATTATTTCCATCAAGCCAATGAATGCGAGTGCCTTGCTTCTCCATTTTACGCCACCATGTTTCTTGTCGTTTGGCAAATTGATGAATAGCTGTGTTTAAAAGGTTAAACATCTCATTATATTCAATTTCACCCAATAGATGTTGTGTCATGAATTTATACTCTAAACCATAAAATTTAAGTTTTTCAGCAGAAACACCTTCATCTAGAAGTCTTTGAACTTCATCTAGCATTCCTTCATTAAAGCGTTGGTCAAGACGTTCAGTAATTCGGTTTCGTATAATTGCTCTGTCAAATCGAATACCAAAATTAATGGATTTTATCTTGGGTACATCTTGTAATAATTCAGGGTGGTTTCGGTAGTGTTCATCAATTTCAATGGCTCGTATAATACGCTCTCTTTCGGTGGTATCGGTAGTATTATGCAATACACGATTGTTTAATAGTATTTCAATTAATTGTTCATCAGTTTTTGTATTAAGTCGCAATCTAAGAGCTTCATTATTTACCACTTTAGCCATACGATAGCCTTTCAAAACCGATTCTATATACATACCAGTACCTCCCACTAAGACAGGAATATTTTCATTGGCAATCACTTTTTTATAGGCATCAAAAAAATAATTCTGATATTCGTAAACATTGAATTCATATCCAGGATCTACTATATCAATAAGGTGGTAAGGAATTTGAATTCCATTTACATCAAAATCGTTTAAGTCTTTGCCCGTTCCAAGATCCATTCCACGATAAACTTGTCTTGAATCGGCACTAATGATTTCTCCTCCAATGAGGGCTGCTAATTGAGAGGCTAATTTTGTTTTGCCAGTAGCAGTTGTTCCTAAAATTGTGATGATACTATTTTCCATATTGCTTCATTGCATTAAGACGATAGTCGTCTTCGATGCTGCAAAGATAATCTCTTATTTCATTAAGTTGACTAATTGGGCTTTGTGAAAAAGAAAATTCTTTGAAATTATTTTGTTCTTTTTCTTTATCCATATGCAAAATGAAGTCAATTAATATTTTTTCTTCATTTTGTCTTAGTTGTTCCACATTTTGTTTTAAGAACTGAAGAATTCGAAGCCCATCAAATTTATCATGAATAGCTTTGGTAAAATGTGGAAGATCCTTATTGTTTTTTCTTAGGTTTTCCCATATAATATTGCAATCATTAGTATTTCCAAATATGGAGTCAATTGGGGTTGAAATATTTTTCTCAAATAGCTGAGGAATGAGTTTGTAGAATTCAGCAATCTGATTGAAAAGATCCATAGGGTAAATAGGATAGGAGCTCCAATCACCATCATTTCCTTTGATCATAGCCGGTCCGGTGCCAAAAAATACCCGATTAGAAAATCGAGCAGCAGGGAAAACTTTTTCATCATTCCAGTTAAGGATAGGTCGAAATTTCACCATTTTTTGTAATAGATAAAAATCTTCTCCACTCTTTTTTGGTGACAGACCTCCAATTTTTCGCAAGGCCCACACAGGCATTGCTATAGCCGAACCTAGCGCTGAAAAAGCATAAGGACTGTTTATGCGAAATAGATTGATCAGATAATATCGCATATATATTTCGTAATGTAGAATGGCTCGGTCTTCGGCTTCTTTTTTGCTCAAAGGATGATAATAGGGTACTGCAATGGCCGGTGCTTTTGGATGCTTTTTTAGGTTTTCTTCAATAGTTGAAAAATAGTTTTCACTAAATGTTGTATCCGCATCTAAACTAATGATTATGTCATCTTCCTTTGCTTTATCTAGTATTCGGTCGGTAAGGGTTTTTCGAGCCCAACCCACACCAAGTTTCTTAGCTTTCCAACCTTGCCCTAAACTGCTTTTGTCTATTATTTCAAATGGAAATTCTGCGGTTTCTTGAATCATTTTAATACTCGATTGATTATTATTACAAGCCGCAATTTTTTCAATTCTTCCCCACCAATCATCAGGTTGATTTACACAGAAGTACACTTTATAATCTTGATGATTCTGCACAGCAATACTCTTCAATAGTGTTGGGATATTGTCCAATTCTTCTAATAATGGTATTGCGATATGTAGCATTTTAATAATTAAAAGTTAATAATATAAGCACACCTACTGAGCTGTTGAATTAATCTTCTTTAGTTAACCAGACTTTGATTCCTAAGGGAAGTCAAAGGGGAGGTTTGATGCGGATAATCACCTAAGTGCTTTTGTTAAGCAAGTTCCTGAGCTTGCCGAATGTCTTTCCTGAGCTTGTCGAAGGACTATTTCAATCCTGTCTCAATCTGCCCTGTTTCATTATTCAATTCTGAACCTCCCATTGAGTGAGGTATCATATACATCGCAAAGAGCACTAATACTGCAATAATTGGCCATAGTCTATTATGAGGTTTCTTCTTCAATACAATAACTGCAATTAACCAGAAAATCCAAGCAAATAGGGTTTTATTATCAGTCCAATCGCCACCAAGAGGCCAGCCTGTCCAGAGTTCGCCAAAGGCGTGAAGCTGTACGATGGGGCCAAGTATAAGCCCGCCAATACCTAATGTGATAAGGGTGGTGATGGCAAATTTTCTTGTGTTTAATCCACCAGCGATTGCCTCGATACCGGCACGAGTACCAGCAAAGAGGGAGATTATCATAAACAATACATGAGGAATCAAATAATAACGAGGAACAAAACCTTTGAAACGTACCACCACTGGCTCGTCTTTCTGAATGTTAACAGTTTCATTTCCTTTTGAGAGTTCAATATAGTATTGTACTTTTCCTGCAGATGGTTGCTCTGGTAATGTAGCGGTAAACACTTCAATTTCATCACCTTCGCCAAAAAAAGCTTTCTTGTGAGACTTAATTCGCTGCATGTCAACGATTGTAAGCTCGTCACTTGTTTTGTATTTTTTATAAAAAATCTTTGCAGTCACATCTTTATCCTCAACTGGAAGTTGAATATCGCATGGAGAGCCTATTTCATTGGATCGTAGTAATTTGAAATTATACTCTTTACCACTAAGTTCTACTTTTACTTTCTTAGGGTAGGTTGGACCTGTGGCCCGTTGATATACCATGGTACTAATAGTGATAATAATAGTTATAGCCCAAAGTAATAATGATTTTTTCATACTTATAAAAAATTGTTTGTCTTTGATAAAAGCGCAAATTTACGCTTTGTTATAATAGCTTGGATATGCTTTATTTGAAATATTTATTATAAAAAAATTCAAGTATATATTAAATTATAGTAAGATATTGTTATAAATGTGGCTGTAAAATTTGAATTAGCTGCGGGGCTTGCAATACACCTGCTTGCCGGAATACTTGTTTACCGTTCTTAAAAATCATCATAGTTGGTACACTTTGAATCCCCCATTTCTGCGCAATAGCTTGGTTTTTATCCACATCTACTTTTATAATTCTGACTTTGTCGCCCAATTGTTTTGAAACTTCTTTCAATATTGGAGGCATCATTTTACATGGCTGACACCATTCGGCGCTGAAATCAATTAGTACAGCCGTTTCCCCATTGATAATTTCACTAAACTTACTCATATTTTCTTTTTGTTTGATTTGTCATCCTTCCAATCATAATCTTTGCCAAAACTATTTTTATGTCAATAGTTCAGTATTTCTGGAAGTATTGACAGTTTAATTCACACGATTACTATTTCTGCCAATAATAAAACTGTGAATATTATCAAAAGTTATAGCTGCTCTTCTCAAAAGGGCCTCTTCTGTTTTATAGGCAATATGTGGGGTGATAATGGTGTTTTTAGCGCTTAGAATTTCAGCTTTTGGTGAGATGGGCTCCAAATCAAATACATCAATGGCAGCACCTGCAATCAGCTTATTATTTAATGCATGGGATAAATCCTTTTGATTTACAATAGGGCCACGAGCACAGTTGATTAGATATGAAGTGTTTTTCATTGATGATAAAATACTTTCATCTATAAGATTAATGGTTTCAGGAGTTTGAGGGATGTGAATACTTAGTATATCTACCTGATTGGCAAGTTTATTCAATGAATTGACATATTTACCTCCGATTTCAATAAACTCTTTCCGTTCGGTTCTAGACCATGCTAGTATATTGCAACCAAAAGCAGCAAATAATTCAGCAACGCGTATTCCGATATTTCCGCTACCAATTATCCCGACCGTTTTCCCTTTCAGCTCCATGCCAGCTTTGTGGTTCCACTTTCCATTGCGAACCAAGTGTTGCGTGCTAGGAATCTCACGTAAAAGCGAAATAGCTAAACCAAGAGTTAGCTCTGCTACTGAGTCGGTGGAGTAGGTGGGTACATTAAAAACAGCAATATTGTTTTTCCGACAGCTTTCCATATCCACACAGTCGTAACCAGTAAAAGCCACTGCTACAAATTTAAGGTTTATATAGCTCTTTGTCATATTAATATCAACCTTGGTTTTTATGGTTATGATTCCCTCTACCATGTCAGGTGAAACTTTTTCAATATCCCATATAAATTCAAAATCAAGTTTATGACTGAGTGTTAATTTATTAAAGTCATCTTTACTGATGCCGAGTTCTTCTAATATTAGAATTTGCCTTTTTTTCATTAATGTACTATTAGCTTAGTATAAAGCTTGCAAATTTAGTTAAATACTAATTGTAATGGCTATTTCTTGTACTTTCGCGGCACACTATAAAAACAATCTAAATGGATTTTTCACAGTATCTTGAATCTGACCACCCTTATTTTTTCTATTTGCTTGGCGGGATAATATTGTTAGTATATATACTATTATCACGACGGAAACTTAGGGATTTGGGCGATGATAATTTAAGGGCAAATGAGGCTTCACAACAAAGTGAGGAGGGTAGAATACCAAAGGGTATGGAGCATTTTACTTCGCTGGATAAAATAATGAAATGGAAAGTTATATTGCTTGTAGTATTGATGATTATAGGGTTGTACTTAGTGATTACACAGCCTTCCAATTAGAGCTGTTTTTCTTTCCCGATTATTATGTAATAAAAGCATTAATAAAGTGAAGTTGAGCAAATATAAATTTAGCTTTGTCAAAGATAATTAACTAAGCTATATTAGAAAAATAGCTTAGTTTTACCGATACAAATTTCAAAAGTATTTATCAAATGGTCAAAAGGATTTTTTAACCTTGGCTATTCAAAAAATAAATTAGTTAATGAAAGTATTATTAGTATCTCCTTGTCCACCAGATAATCAACGCCATGATTCAATGGCCTTTCCTCAACTTACTTTGCCATTACTTGCTGGAATGACTCCCAAAGAGCATGAGGTTAGTATTGTTGAAGAAGTTTTTAATCAAGAAATTGATTTCGATCAAGAGGTTGATGTCGTGGGGATTTCCATAATGACACAAACAGCTATTCGTGGCTATGAAATTGCAAATGAGTTTAAGAAAAGGGGGAAAACGGTAGTCTTTGGAGGTATTCATGCATCGGTTTTGCCTGAAGAGGCAATAATGTTTGGCGACGCTGTAGTAATTGGTGAAGCCGAAAATGGTTTATGGGAGCAAGTGTTATCTGATATTGAGACAGGAACCCTAAAGGAGACATATAAGCTTGATAACTACCCTGATTTGGACCAGTATATTATGCCGAGAAGGGATCTAACTAGAGATATGCCAGGCAGGTTTGCCATTGCGCCAATTGAAACTGGTAGAGGTTGCCCTTATAACTGTGATTTCTGTACTGTTCCAAAATCTTTTGGTTCTAAGCAACGTCATAAAATGATTGATAGTATCATAAAAGATATTGAGGGAATTAAAGAAAAGAATCTTTTCTTTTTGGACGATAATATTACCATAAATAAGAAGTTTGCCCGTGAGCTTTTTGAGAAACTCATTCCACTTAAGAAAGGCTGGGTGGGGCAGGCCTCCATCAATATTGTGAATGATAAAGAACTAATGCGTTTGGCTCGTAAATCGGGTTGTAAAGGCTTACTTATAGGTTTTGAATCGATGACTGATACAGGCCTTAACAAATACCGAAAAACTTTTGCCAGTTTTGAACGTAATGTTGAAGCAATAAAGACTTTGCAAAAGAATGGAATCATGGTAATGGCTTCATTGGTTTTTGGCTTAGACGATGATACAACAGAAGTATTTGATACGGCTTGGGAGTTTTTATCAAAATCAAAACCTGCTTTTTTACAAGCATGTGCTCTTACACCATACCCTGGTACCGAAGTATTTGATCGTATGAAAGCTGAAGGTAGAATATTGACTGATGATTGGCGACAATTTGATGCTAAAAAGGTAATTGTTAGACCTAAGAAAATGACATCTGAAGAATTGCAAGAAGGTTATACCACTATTAAGGATAAAACCTATAGTTTTAATTCAATTATGGGTCGCTCACTGCCAAATATTTTTGCTGGAATTACCGATACAGCCTTATATTTCACTCTGAATTTTGGAGCACGCAAGTGGCATAAGGGAGGTCTTACTGCTCAGCCATACCATAATAAGTCAGGCGAAGCTGTTGACTTTGATGTTACTAAATATGTAAAACCTTATAAGCAAACACTGAACGCCAATTAGAAGGGTGTTTATAAGTTTGTAATCTAATAATGAATTAAAAAAAACTATTATGAAAAGAGTATTAGTACTAGGAACTGGCTACGTAGTTAAGCCTTTGGTAGATTATTTCATTGATAAATGTAAATATGAAGTGCTTGTTGCGAGCAGAGATAATAATCAACCAGGCTTGATTATTGCAGGCAGATCTCTTGGTACTAGAGTCTTGTGGAATGCGGTTCCTCCTTACGATGAATTGGATAAAATGGTTAAAGGTGTTGATTTAGTAGTGAGTATGATTCCTCCAAGTATGCATGTTATTGTTGCAAAAGCTTGTATAAAAAACAGGGTGAATATGGTTACTACATCATACATAAGCCCTGAAATGAATGCATTAGATGAAGAAGCAAAAAAAGCTGGTATTATTATATTGAATGAGATTGGTGAAGATCCAGGTATTGATCATATGGGTGCAATGCAGATGATAAATCAAGTGAAGCAAGAAGGTGGAAAAATTACATCTTTTGAGTCTTATGGTTCTGGAATTCCCTCATTTGAACATAATAATAACCCCTATGGATATAAATTTTCATGGAGTCCTAGAGGATTGTTAAAGGCTGGTCAAACTCCTGCAGCTTATATTAAAGGTGGTAAAAAAATAGAAGTGTCAGGCGAAGATTTATTTGAGAATAGTTGGCTCGTTGAAGTTGATGGGCTTGGTGTATTTGAGACTTATCCCAATAGAGATAGTTCCAATTATATTGAAGAGTATGGTTTGGTTGGTGTTTCTGACCTTTATCGTGGCCTATTACGCTACCCTGGTTATTGCAATTCAATTCAAAGCATGAAAGACCTTAAGCTATTAAACGAAGATGACAACCATGATCTTCAAGGTGTTACTTATAAGCAATTTACAGCAAGCCTTATTGGTGTTGAAGAAAATGATGATGTAAGACAAGCTGTAGCTGACAAACTTAGTTTGAAGGTAAACTCCGATATTATTAAGCAACTACAATGGTTAGGTCTTTTTGATGATTTATTAATTCCTATGAGCAAAGGAAGCAATGGCGATGTTTTACTGTCGTTAATGGAAGAAAGAATGTCATATAAAGAGCACGAAAAGGATATGATTATTCTTCATAATGAAGCCATTGTAGAATTCAATAATCGCATTGAAAAAAGAAGTTCTACCATGAAAGTGGAGGGGAGACCATTTGGGCATTCCGCCATGTCGAGAGCGGTTTCATTACCAGCGGCAATAGCTTCTAGGTTGATTATAGAAGGTGCAATTCGTGTAAAAGGAGTTGTAAAACCAATAACGGATGAAATATATAAACCTGTTTTGGCTGAGCTGGAAGAGCATGGCTATAAGTATGAGCATAAAATTCGTGTGATATAGGTTCGAAATATTCTAGTCTTGTTTATTGTAAAGTATATTCGAATTTTAAAAGAGCTTATGCATTAAATAAAATTGATAAGTTTGATGATAAACAATTTGAATTGCACATCAGAAGCAGTTGTGTTGATAATCCCTATTAATACATATCTTCGCTCCACAAATAATAACTAAAATATTTAATGAAACAATTTTACAAAAATCAATCGATCAGCTATTTTAGTCGCTGGACTCGAAAGGCTTATGCCGCATTCAATAGCTTGAATAAGGTGGTTGCTATTTCGGGTTTATCAGTTGCTTTAACGGCTGTGGCACTACCTGGAGAGGTAGTTGCCCAAGAGGATACCACCCAGCGTGTGTCTTCTCAATTCGATTTGGAAGAGGTAGAAATTGTGGATTCTGAATTATTGCAGATTTTTGAAGTGCCTTCACGCGTGATATGCGTAGTTGGGCGACAGGAGCTGCAATCGGCCCCCATAGAGACGGTTCAGGATGTCCTCAATAACCTTAGCCAAATCGATCTCCGCCAACGCGGAAATAATGATGTTCAAGCCGATGTGAGTATTCGTGGCGGAACATTTGACCAAGTTTTAGTGATGCTTAATGGAGTAAACATCACTAGCCCACAAACTGGTCATCATAATCTTGATTTACCCATTTCATTTGATCAGATTGAACGTATTGAAATTCTCAATGGCGCTGGCTCGCAGAGCTATGGAGCTAATGCCTATAGTGGCGTTATTAATATCATTACGAGAAATGCTTATAAAAATGAGGTGAACCTGAAGCTTGTAGCCGGTGATTTTGGATTATACAATTTGGGAGCTTCTGCTAGCATAGTGGGGCAGAAGCACTCGCAGTTTATTGCTATCAATCGCGATGCATCTTCGGGATATATGGAGAATACCGACTTTGCTCGAACCTCACTTTATTATAATGGTCGATACCGATTGAAAAAATCATTCTTCGAATGGCAAGCTAGTGCTGCGCAAAAAGAGTTTGGCTCTCAGAGTTTTTATACGGCAAAATATCCAAATCAGTTTGAAGAAACCCAATCGGCCTTGGCAAGCTTAAAGTATCAGTCCTATGGAATGCTTAGTACTCAAACCAATGTTTATTGGAACTTGCATTCCGATCGATTTGAATTGTTTCGAAACAATGAGAAAGCACCCTCTTGGTATAAGAATCATAATTACCACCTCACAACTGTGATGGGTGGGAATAGCAAAGTAATATATAAGAGCAAATTTGGTAAGTCAACAATAGGTATAGATGTGCGCTATGAGCATATTGCGAGTAATGTATTGGGGATTCCCACTGGTGATACTATCGATGCACTGTTCAATCCTGGAGGTTTTTATACCAAAGAAGATGCTCGTACAAATACCGCACTTTCATTAGAGCAAATCTTTAACTTAGGAAGGCTTAGTATGATTGCTGCCCTTACCGTTAATGCAAATACTGCTTATGGTAATTTGGGTCTTTATCCAGGTTTGGATTTCAACTACCGCTTTCGTCGAAACTGGAAAATAAACGCCTCCTTCTATAAAACTATGCGTCTGCCTACTTTTACCGACCTGTATTATGCAGGGCCCACAAATATTGGAAATCCTGAATTGCTTCCTGAGGAAGCTATGAACTTAGATGTTGGAGCGAGCTTTCACAAAGGAATTGTAAAAGCCAGTATTACGTCATTTAACAGCCTTGGCAAGAATAATATTGATTGGGCACGAACATCTGATACTCTAAAATGGCAACCCATGAATGTTACTCAGGTAGAAACTTACGGTATTGATGCACAAGTGAAATTATATTTAGGAAAGCTAAAGAGTAATACATTCTTTATTAAAAATATTAGCCTACAATATACTTTTATCAATAAGGGGGCATTGGAGAATGACTATGAATCGCGTTATGTGATGGATTATTTGCGACATAAATTGGTTTTGGGAATTCATCACCGTGTATATAAAAATATATCAGCAAGTTGGAAAATACGCTATCAAAAACGAAATGGTGATTATATGCATTGGGATGCAGATGCCAAACAAGATATTCTTACACCCTATGGAGCATATACTTTGGTAGATGCTCGTATTTATTGGAAGTTAAAGGGCTGGACTATTTTTGCAGATGTTAAGAATATTTTCAATATTCAATATATTGATTATGGGAATGTGTATCAGCCAGGTCGTTGGTTTTCGGTGGGGGTGAAGAAATCCTTTAATTTCAAGAAACCAGCAAGTGTATATTTAGAGAAGGCAATATAATAGCCAACCCTTAACTTAAGAGTCAAGGGTTGGCTACAATTTATTTTATAAAATCATTAGTTTCATTGTATGGCTAAACTCTTGCCCACTATAGCTTTTGCTATCAACTCTTACAAAATATATTCCTTGTTTTAGATGAGAAGTGTTTAATCGAGTATTTTTGCTTGCCATGGTTTGTTTCGTTGAAATCAAACGCCCTGTCATATCCCGAATTTCAATATTTAGAAGCTGAAGGTCTTTGTATTTATCGATACTAAGATTAACATAATCTTCTGCAGGATTTGGATATAGCTTCATGTCAGGAGTACTTATGTTTTTAGCATTTTCAAAACCCACACCAGGTGCTTTTTTGCCCTTAAAATAGACTAGGCCGCCTGCAAATCCTCCTAACATCATGTCGGGATAGCCATCGTTGTTAAAATCGTGTACAAGAGGTGCACTTCGTAGACCAGCGTCAAAGGAGACCAAATTATTATCATGGTTATCATATGAAAATACTGAATAAAGCGTTTGAACAATATCATTGTAAACCAAATTGCTATCTACTCCAAAAGTGCCATGAATATTATTTTCAATATCGCGGTAGTAGAAAGTAAGTCCAGAAGCAGAGCCTACAAAAAGTTTCAAGCTGTCGTTACTATCGCGAAAAAAGTAAGGGGAGGAATATGAAGAATAGTAACTATAATAACTTTGAATGTTAATGTTACCCATAGTATCGGTTTCAAGTGTAAAGACAGGCTGTGTAGCAGTACCGGTATTTCTATAATAGCTTATATAGCCTACAATAGAATCAGTATAGTTTATCTTTCGCAAACGGTAAGTTTTCTTGCCTACAATTAGATCGAGCAAATTATCGTTATCAATATCGATTAGCTGTGGTGAAGAGTAGTTATTATCACCAACTGATAAAGATTGGTAATTCATAACAGGTGGAGCAAAGCTAATAGTTTGTCCACTACCAGCAATGTTTTCGTAGTATATTATATTACCATCATCAGAACCTACAAGCATGTCAGCGTCTCCATCATCGTCAATATCACCAAAAGTAGCTCGTAAAGCTATTTTTTTAAGGGATGATAATCCAGCCCAATCTTCATCCATATACTGGTATTTAGGGTTTCCAGATGTGCCTACATTTCTATAATAGGTAAGTTGAGATATCTTTATGCTATATAGAATATACCACACAGAATCAAGGTAAGTAGAATCCACAAAGCCATAATTTGATATAACAATATCTAAAAGTCCATCGCCATCAACATCAACTAGACTAGGATTAGCACCATCGCCAACATCAAACATTTGATCTTGGAAAAAGTCTTTTTTTACAAAATTAAAAATTGGTAGTGAATTACTTCCTGTATTTTCATATATCCATACACTATTTCTATTTTCTGGCTTATAGTAAACAGATTCAAAAGGAGATACTATTAAGTCTTTTTTAGAATCGTTATTAATATCAATGTATTTAGCAAGAGGAAATGTAATTACGTCAACACTTTGTGTATTACTAGGAAAAGTTATATCTTGACTTATCATATGAGCAGAATCAAGAGTGCCTCCATTAATCAAACCATTAAGGGTAAAATAATCCACATCACCAAGAATTAAATCTTTCAGCGTGTCATTATTCAAGTCGATGGCAAGTAGGGTAGAACCTGTATGCTTTAGAGCATTACCACTAGTTTTTGGAATAGCTTTAACAATGCATGGATCATTCAATATTACTTCGTTGGTACTATCGTTTTCGTGAAACTTTCCCCAACAATGGTCTTGTAATTTATAATCCAAAGAATCGGGAACACCATGGTTTTCCATACTATGATTTTTATAGTAGTAGATAAAAGTACCAAGTACTGAAAATGTTAAAATATCCACATCTCCATCGTTATCTACGTCAACCATTGCGGGGTAATCAACAGATGATACAAATATATTTGTTGAAGGCCAACCTGGAATAGAGTAATTAATAGTGTTGGTAACAAGTTCAAACTTGATTTTTCCACTTGACGATACGTTTTTATAATAGGTTATTCCTGCTCCATAAGTAGAGTAGAAAAATAGGTCTAAATCTCCATCATTATCAAAATCGAGTGTTTGCATCCAGCTCATTATTTCTGGGAAATCCACTTCATACTCAGGGGCATAAGAGTAAGGAAATGATGTGGAAGATCCGTTATTTAGAAATGTTAATAACCGATTTCCTTGAACGTCAAATACTACAAGATCCATATTGGAATCGAAGTTTAGGTCGAATTCCTGAAAATGCACCGCATTTAGTCCTCCTACCCACGGCATTCCAATTAAGTTGCCCAAGCTATCATTGACTTCAATAGCGTTGTCACGAGTAAAGCCAAAGTCATAGTACTGTTGCCCATTGGCTGAAAATCCGATAATTAGAAATAGTAGGAAAGTAAAATGTTTAGATATTTTCATAGTAATTGATTTTAATAAAAATGAGTTTTCAAAGATATAATAAAAGGACATAGGGGAGATAGGATTAGTTGCATTTGGTATTATTATAGTAATTATTTGAAGCCTCTTTGATTACTTCCTTAAAGTAGCTTATTAAATATGAAGAGGAGGATAATTTATTAATGTGCAAAAAAAAATAATTGTAATAATGTTAACTAGTATTCTAAATCACTGTAACAGAGAGTTTATGGACTATTAATTTCTTTTGATTCGTCTATTGTTAAATTGGATTTGTTATACTATCTTTGCAGCCTTATTTTTATATGTACATTAATAAATAAATTAAATTTTGACTTATGCAGAATAAAGGCGCTATTAGGCTTTTAGCAATCTTGTTTGCCTTGGTATCAATTTACCAATTATCATTTAGTTTCTTCACCTCGAAGACTGAAAAGAAGGCAATAGAGTATTCGGAAAGTCCATCAGTTTACGCAGAAGCTACTCGCTTGGCATCGGCCACAGGTCGTCCAGAGAACGTGCTTCTTGATTCATTGAAGGACCGTGCTGAGAATTACTATCTCGATTCAATGAATAATGAGGTAATTTATCCATTAGCAATAATCGATTACACTTACAAGGATTGTAAAGAAAGAGAAATCAATCTAGGATTGGATTTAAAGGGAGGTATGAACGTTACTCTCCAAGTATCTATTGAAGATGTTGTAACAGCAATGGCTGGATCGAATGTAAGTGATCCTCATTTCAGAAAAGCATTGGATGGTGCTGTTCTTGCTCAACAAAACTCTCAAGAAGATTTTATTACCCTGTTTTACGAAGCATGGAAATTGGATAACCCTGGTATTAAATTATCATCAGTTTTTGCAACTGTAGAGTTGAAAAACTTGGTTAACCCTAGTTCTACTGATGATGAGGTGATTAAAGTGCTTGAAGATCAAGCTGAGGCTGCTATTGGTAATACCTACGATATCTTAAGTAAACGTATTGACAAATTTGGAGTTGCACAACCACGTATCCAACGCTTGCAAACTGCAGGTCGTATATTGGTTGAGCTTCCTGGTGTAAAAGACCCTCGTCGTGTTCGTAGATTATTACAATCAACAGCTCGCCTAGAGTTTTGGGAAACCTATAGTTTTAGTGATCCTAAAATATACGAAGCAGTACAACAAGCAGATAATATTACTAGAAAGTATTATAAAGGTGAATCGTTAAATGATGAAAAAGAAACTGTAGTTGAAGATTCTTCTGTTGTTGATGCTGATATTGTTGCCGCTGATGAAGCTGTTGACAATATGACTGATACTGCAAGCTCTGATGATGATTTAGTTATTGATGAAACTCAAACTAAAGAAGATGAAAAGGTTGATGGATCTATAGGGTTATTCAATTATTTGGTTCCAAACTTCCGTCAAAACAATGAAGGACAGTATTTCCCTGGTAATGGACCAATAATGGGTTATGCTCAGATTCGTGATACTGCTCGTGTAAATAGAATGCTTGCGATGCCAGAGGTTAAAGCTTTATTCCCACGTGATGCTCGCTTTTATTGGGGTTTCAAGTCTCCAAAATATATGGAGAGAAATGGTATTAAATCTACCGCTCTTGAATTATACATTATTCATGTAACTTCTCGCGATGGAGAGCCTCCATTGGATGGAGAAGCTATTTCTGATGCAAGTCGTCAGTATTCTCAAAACGGTAGAGTAGAGGTTGACATGTCAATGAATGCCGATGGTGCTCATATATGGAAAAATCTTACAGAAGATAACTTGAAAAAATCAATTGCTATTGTACTTGATAAATCAGTTTATTCTGCTCCAACAGTTCAATCTGTTATCTCGGGAGGTCGTTCTCAAATTACAGGCGATTTTACCCCAGAAGAAGGTGCTGACCTTGCAAACGTATTGAAGAGTGGTAAACTTCCTGTTCCAGCTCGTATTATTGAAGAGGCTATTGTTGGTCCTTCACTTGGTAAAGAGGCTGTGAATGCAGGAATGATATCATTTATTGCAGCTTTTATTTTGGTGCTTATTTATATGGCTTTTTTCTATAACAAAGCAGGTTTAGTTGCCGATATTGCTTTAGTAGCAAATATATTCTTCTTGTTTGGTGTGCTAGCTTCACTTCAAGCGGTGCTTACATTACCTGGTATTGCAGGTATCGTTCTTACCCTTGGTATGGCGGTAGATGCCAACGTAATTATTTTCGAACGTATTAAGGAGGAGATTCGTGCTGGTAAAGGAATGCGTTTAGCAATTAGCGATGGTTATAAAAATGCATACTCTGCGATTATTGATGGTAACGTTACCACATTATTAACAGGTATTGTACTATTTATATTTGGTTCAGGACCAGTTCAAGGTTTTGCTACCACATTAATCATTGGTATTATTACATCATTATTCTCTGCAATATTTATCTCTCGTTTAACCTTCTCTTGGTTACTTGAAAAGAATAAAACAATTAGTTTCTCAACTAAGTTGACTGCTAATTTTATGGCAAATGCGAAATTTGACTTTATTGGTTGGAGAAAGAAAGCCTATATTGTTTCGGGTGTTATTATCGTGATTGGATTGGCATCATTGGCATTCAAAGGCCTTAATTATGGTGTTGACTTTGCTGGTGGACGTACTTATGTTGTTCGTTTCGATCAAGCAGTAAATACACAAGATGTAGCAGATGCACTTAAGGTTCAGTTTGTTGATGAGAATGGTAAGGAAATACGCCCTGAAGTGAAAACTTTTGGACCTGTTTCTCAAGTAAAAATTACCACTAAATATCTTATCAATGACCGTGATACAAAATCAGATTCAATAGTAGATTATGCTGTGTTTAAAGGAGTGAAAGGTTTCTTTACCTCTCAAATTGATTATGAAAGCTATTCTTCGTCTGATGACAACAAGGCTATTGGAATGATGAGTTCGCAGAAAGTGGATCCAACCATTTCTGATGACTTGGTTTGGGAAGCCTATTTGGCATTATTCTTTGCCTTGATTATTATCTTCCTATACATTGCAATGCGATTTCGTAATTGGCAGTATGGTATTGGTGGATTAGTGGCATTAACTCACGATGCATTAATTGTTGTTTCATTGTATTCTATATTCTCAGGAATTCTTCCTTTCGATATGGAGGTCGATCAAGCATTTATTGCAGCGATTTTAACTATTATAGGTTACTCTATTAATGATACGGTAATTATCTTTGACCGTATTCGTGAGTATACAGGCTTGTTTACCAAGCGTAGTTTGAAAGAAAATATGAACCACGCATTGAATTCTACTTTATCTCGTTCCATTAATACTTCTGGTACCACTATCGTGGTATTATTAACCATCTTTATTTTTGGTGGTGAGGTTATTCGTGGATTTGCATTTGCATTACTTGCAGGTGTGGTTGTAGGAACTTATTCTTCAGTTTTTGTAGCAGCTCCAGTTGCATACGAAACAATGAAGAAGAAAGAAGATGCTAAATTATTGAAAGGTAAGAAAGCTACTAAGAAATAATAGCTCTCTTTGATATATGGAAAACCCTCACCATTTTATAGGTGAGGGTTTTTTTTTAGCGTTAACCGCAAGTTTTTTTCAATAATGATGTCTAGTGAAAAGTATTATAAATAGAATGCTTTTTATAATTTATACATTAGAATAATATGATATTTCAATATAAGATTTTTTTGAGCCTAATTGTAGTCTTTACAATAGTTAGTAATGCTTTTGGACAAATGGCTCCCATTGATTCGCCTGACAAAAAGAAAGGCGGCCTTATTAAAGGGAAACTAATTTCACAGAAAGGTAGAAGACCCATTGAGTATGCAACGGTTGCATTATACTCTATTCCCGATTCAAGCTTAGTAACAGGCTCTATAAGTAAGCCTAATGGTAGCTTTGAAATAACACAAGTAAAACCAGGGAAATACTATATAATGATTACTTTTATTGGTTTTGAGCGTAAAACTATTGGTGATTTTTCTATCAGTAAAGCTAGCCCGATGAAGGATCTGGGAGTTATTAAATTAGCGCAAGCACATCAAGAACTTAAGGGTGTAGAGATTGTTGCCGAACAAGCTGTTGTAGAGTATCAGATAGATAAAAAGATAGTTAATGTGTCCAATAATTTGGATGCGGCAGGTGGAAGTGCAGTTGATGCTTTGGAGAATGTGCCATCGGTAAATGTGGATATTGATGGAAATGTTTCTTTGCGCGGTAGCGAAAATTTTCAAGTACTAATTAATGGAAAGCCCTCTCCATTATCGGCAAGTGATGCCTTGCAACAAATTCCTGCGGCAGCCATTAAAAATATTGAAATTATAACCAATCCGTCGGCAAAATATGATCCTGATGGAATGACTGGTATAGTGAATGTAATACTTAAGGATGATGTGGAACAAGGAATAAATGGTATGATTGAAGCAACTGCTGCTTCTTTTGATTCATATACCTTGAATGCCCTTTTGAATTATCGTAAGAATAAATTCAACTATTTTGGTGGTGTAAATGCACGTTTACGTAATATGCCTGGTGGTGGTGAAACTCAATTGGAGAATTTTTCTAACGCTGATACTACTCTATATAGAATGGGAGAGCTCGACAGATTACGAAAGCGTGATAATTATACTTTTAAAGGGGGAGTGGATTATTACCTTAACAAAAAGCATTCTTTTAGTATAGAGGGCTCGTATATTCTTCACCAGAATGCAAAGAATTATACCACAAACACTAATGAATATACTGATCCTGCTAGTTATAACTTGTATAAGATAAGTGAAAATACTGGTGGTCGTGATGGAAATCATGTTAAAGGAAGTTTGAGTTGGGATTATAAAAATAAGAAAAAGGGTGAAAACCTTAATACGTTGTTGTATTTCTCAAATGGTGATGAGAATAAGGAGGAAGATCAGATGGAGTACCTAACTAATTCATCATGGAATAAATCAGGTACTGTGTTGTCGGGTCTTAATACTACTGATGACAAGAATAAGATGGATTTTCGCTTCAAAATGGACTATACTAAAAAGTTGAAGAAAGACCATAAATTTGAAGCAGGTATTCAATCTCGTAATTATCGTGAAAACTCAAACTTTATCTTTAATAAATATGATACGCTTACGGGCGATTATATTTATCGTGTAGACTATAGTAGTAAACTGGATTTTAGCCGAGATATTTATTCAGCTTATGGAACATATGGTGGTATGTACAAAGACTTCGGTTACCAATTAGGACTTAGGGGTGAGTATACTAACCGTTTTATTGATAGTAAATTAGCTGATAAATCTTCTACAATAAATCGTTTTGATATTTTTCCAACTATTCATTTGTCTCAAAAAATAACCGAGACCAACCAAGTAATGGCGAGCTATAGCCGACGTATCGACCGACCAGGGGGTTGGGAGCTAGACCCTAATCCAATTTTTATAAGCAGTGACTTTGTACGTGTTGGTAATATGGATTTGGAGCCTGAATACACTGATAATTTTGAGTTGAGCTATCAAAAAACACTGGGGGCATCATTCGTTTCATTGGAAGCGTATTATCGTACTACAAAGAATAAAATAACTCGTTTACGTACTATTGATAATAAGAATGTTACTTATATGACATTTGCTAACCTTGATCGTGATCATGCAACAGGAATGGAGCTTATGCTTAATTACCGTATTGCCAAATGGATGAAACTAAATGTTACAGGCAATTATTACTATTATAAAATAGAAGCAAACGAGGAAGCAAAAACCGATGAAAGGGAGAGTAATAATTTTAACTTTAATGGGAATCTTAGTTTTACTATTACCCAGTTTATGAAATTACAACTCACCGGTTTTTATAGAGGACCATCTGTTACTGCCCAAGGAGATATGGAGGCTTTCACTATGATGAATTCGGCTTTACGTTACGACTTCTTTAACCATAAATTAACGGCTACTTTCAAGGTGCGCGACATATTTAATACCATGCGCCACGAAATGACTTCTTATACCCAAACGTTTAATACCTATAATAAGTTTTACCGTGATAACCCTACTTTTTCTATTACGGTTTCTTACCGTATTAATAACTATAAGCAAAAACGTAAGTCTTCAATGGGTGAAATGGAAGGTGGAGGAGAGGGAGATATATAGAATGCTTTACAATACTATTTGTAGGTTTTAATTATTTTTAAGAAAATGATTAATTGTACTTATATATATTATTGTAAATTCGCAATTTAGGATTGATCAAAATACAGTATATTAAGTTTTAAGTTGAATTTTATTACATAAACATATCTATATCAATTCATTTACTATTTTTCAGGGAGGTTAGAATTCTTCTTTATTGAAGAAAGTAAGTGTTTTTCACTACCTTATAAATTTGATGTTAAATCCTATTATTGTATTTGGTTTTGCATGTATATGGTAATTTACTCATAATATATACTCTAGTATGAAGAAGGTTTTTAGTTTGTTTGTCTTTATTATTTCCCTATCAATTGAGATATATGCTCAAAAAATTGATTCTATAAAAGCAATGCCTAATAAATATATTTGGGGTGAAGCAACTTCTGATCGAAAGAAAATAGCTGATCAAAATGCAATGGCGGAGCTGATTTCACAAATTTCGACTACGGTAAATAGTAAGTTTAGTTTACTGAAGAAAGAAACAATTAAGAATAGCCGAATTAGATATAAAGAGGTTTACAATTCTACAATTAATAGCTATTCTAATGCTACTCTTAAAAATACAAATAGAATTATTGTGGAGAATAAGGGCTTAATCACGGTTTTTCGATATATTGAAAGGGCAGAAATAAAAAGAATCTTTGATGAGAGAGAACATAAGATACGGCATTATATTAATAATGCAGAAAATTATTTAATAGAAAATAAGGTTTCAGACGCGCTAAGATATTATTATTGGGCATTGATATTGTTACAAAGTCATCCAGAGGGAGGTAATTTAACTATTATTGACCAAAATGAGCATGAACAGAAATTAGCTTTGTGGCTTCCTGTAAAGATAAATGAGGTGTTTGAAGGTATTACGTTCGATTTTGTAAAGGATTTAAAGACTTTTGATAGCAGAAATGTTGTGTTACTAATAAAATATCATGGTAAAGCTGTGTCTAATTTTGATTATAAGTATAAAAGAAGTCGAAGATGGAGTAAGAATATTTTGACCAGAGATGGTGTCGCACACCTTAGGCTAACGGGTTCCGCTATGTCAAGTGATAAAATTCAATTTCAAGCTATTTACTTGTATAAGAAGGAGACGTATTCCGATAAAGAACTAAAAGGTCTCCTTTCTAAATTACCAGACATTGAATTTCATAAGTCACTATATACAGTTTATGACTCTGAGGTGTTAGATCATGAAGAAGTGAAGTTATACGCAGATTATGTAGGTTCAAAATTAATGAGTTGTTGCTCTGGATCTGGAGGTAATAATCTATCAACATCGGTGAATTGGGGGCATGATTATTATGGTAATCCATACACACACTACAATAACAAAAAGGATATGATTATTATCAAAATGGTTGTTAGGTGGCAAGGTTCAGTTACAGGGTTTTCATATTCAATTACAGGTGTATTAACAGTAAATCTGAAGACTGGCAAAAAGTCTTGGGTAAAAGAGAGTGATAGTGGTTGGTTTCCACCAAATTGTGGTACTAATTGTAATGTTAACTAGCTTAGCATAACAGAGAGTTTAACTTCGCGAATCCCATTTTTCTATTATTGACCTTTTTTACGTATTGAAGATATGGCATAGAGTAGTTAACATAGCAAAGTTGTTGGATTTTTTGCATCTTGTAATTTCTTTCTTGTAGTTATTTATTGAATCTTATTTTTGTTTACTGTCAACAGAATACAGCTTAAAAACTATTGATTTTTCAATAAATCGTCCACATAAAAAAAGCACCAATTCATCTGAATTGGTGCTTTTTGTTTAGTAATCAATCATTCTTTTATTACCATATCTTAGCACGGTTTTCAGGTGCAATATAGTTAGCATCACCTTCCTGAACATTAAATGCCTCGTACCACCAAGGAGTATTAGCAATTCCTGCATTTACTCGAGCAAGGCCAGGTGAATGAACATCTTCTTGTAAATTACGAATAAGTGCTTTTGGGCGAATATGTTGACGCCAAAGTTGTGCATAGGATATGCAGTATCGTTGATTAAAGTTTAATCCATCAATATCTTCAGGTTTACCATTCTTTTCATATGATTTAAGTAAAGCGGTATATGCAATAAAAAGACCACCATTATCTGCAATGTTTTCCCCTAATGTTAAATCTCCATCAACATGTAAAGAATCAAGAATTGCAAAATTATTATACTGGTCAACAAGTATTTTAGTCTTTGCCTTGAACTTCTCAGCATCTTGATCATTCCACCAATCATTAAGGTTTCCATCTTTGTCGTATAAACGTCCTTGATCATCAAAACCATGTGTCATTTCATGACCAATAACCACACCGATAGCACCATAGTTCACAGCATCATCAGCATCCATGCTGAAGAAAGGAGGTTGAAGTATAGCCGCAGGGAATACAATCTCATTCATATTTGGACTATAATATGCATTAACTGTTTGAGGAGTCATTCCCCATTCGTCACGATCTACAGGCTTACCAATTTTATTCAGATTGCGCTTATAAGAGAAGGTGCTTGTGTTCCATAAATTTTGCATATAATTGTTTGCAGTAATATCCACACTTGAATAATCAATCCATTTATCAGGATACCCAATTTTAACATTGATAGAAGCAAGTTTGTCTTCTGCTTTTAGTTTTGTTTCTTCGCTCATCCAATCTAGATTTGCGATACTCTCTTTAAGAGCAATACGTAAGTTACCAACAAGCTCCATCATGCGTTTTTTCGATTCAGCTGGAAAATAACGTTCTACATACATTTTTCCTACAGGGTCGCCTAGATTACCATTTGTAGAAGAAATAATACGCTTCCATCTTGGGCGCATTACATCAACTCCAGAAAGGGTAGTGCTATAGAATGCGAAATTTTGATTTACAAAATCACTACTTAGGGCACTTGCATTTGAGTTAACTAAGTTCCATTCTAAGTATGTTTTCCAATCATCAACAGAGGTATTACTCATCATAACTCCAATATTCTCGAAGAATTTTGGTTGACGCACATTAACGGTTTTTATATCATTAATCTGTAAATCAGCTAGATACTTGTCAATATCATAGGCTCCAAATAGTGCCTTTAGTTTTTCACGATCGTAAATATTGTAAGTAGCATTAGGGTCGCGTCGTTCGAGCATGGTCATAGAAGCATTAGCCAATTGGCTTTCAATATTCATCACTACTGTTGCTTTTTGCGAAGCTATCTCTGGACTATTTCCTATTAGTTGAAACATCTTTTCGCAATGTGCTACATAGGCAGTACGAATAGACTTAGAACGTTCATCATCGTTAGTATAATAATCGCGATCGGGCAATCCTAAACCTGCTTGCACCATGTTAGCAATTACATTTGTACTATTTTTATCGTCTTGCGAGCTGAAAATTGCAAAAATAGGGTAGGTGCCTTCCATATTTAGTTTTGCTTGCATATCAATAACATCTTGCACCGATGATATATTTGATATCTCATTCAGCCTTTCCTTTAATGGCTCATAACCCAATTCCTCAATACGACTTGTATCCATTCCAGCATTATAGAAATCACGAATTTGTTGTTCAGGGCTCCCTTTTTCTACTTTGTCAAGTGAGGACAAATCTTCGATAATCGATTTAATCTCTTTCTGATTTTTCTTACCTAATATGGCAAAGGCACCATAACGACTATACTCATCAGGAATAGGATTGGCATCAAGCCAACCTCCGTTTGAATATTGAAAAAAGTTGTCTCCAGCTTTAGTAGTAGTATCAAGGTTTGATAGTTCAATTCCTTTTTCAATAGGCTCAGTCATTATATCATCTGTTTTTTCAACATTATTTTCAATGTTGTCACATGCTGCAAGGCTAATCCCCATTACTGCAGCTGCAATCATAAATTTGTATTTCATTAGTATAAAAATTAAGTTTATTTATAATAAAAAGCTCAAGTCATCACCAGGATTCACTTCATATGTTTCCTGTCCATTTTTGAAGATTCGCATGCTATGAGCACCTTTCAATTCTAACTTTTCACCCTCCATTTGTAATAGACACGCTTCACGCAATCCCACAATGTACATATCTGAATTTACAGCCATGAATTCTTCCAAACGCTGTTCGCGAGTTTCGCCACCATGTCCATCGGGATGGGCATCTAAGTAATGTGGGTTAATTTGGAAAGGAATTAAACCTACACAATCGAAACTAGCGGGCTCAACTATAGGCATGTCATTGGTAGTACGTAATGATGGGCATGCTGAATTTGAACCAGCGCTCCAGCCCATATATGGCATTCCTTCACCTACGCGTTTTTTAATAGCAGGGATAATGCCAGTATCATGTAACATCTTTACAAGATAAAAAGTATTGCCTCCACCAACGGCAATTGATTCAGCCTCCTCTACGGCCTTTATTGGGTCGGCCTCGTTGTGTATGGAATAAATCTCATAACCCAAAGCTTTATATACATCGGCTACACGTTTCTCGTAAGTATCCCACGAAGCTTTTAAACCTTTATCGGAAAGGTTTACACCAGCGTAAGGGATAAATAAAACGCGTTTCACTTCTGTTTTAAGAAAATCTTTTATGTATTGTTGCGGCCAACCTAAGTAGGCCTCTCCAGCCATGGTTGAATTACTAATTAAGAGTAGTCTTGACATGTTTTTTATGTTTTAATGTGAAAGGCAAATTTAAGAAATATTATGTTTGAATTTTATTCAAAATAATGGCCAATAATCACTCACCATTTTATTAGAAGTTCCCTTGTCTTATTACTTGACTTACACTTCATTTTGTCGTATCTTAAGGTTTCTACAATTTTTGCTCTTTGAAAAGTCTGTTTTACACATATAGATAATGTACTCAAAAGAAATATGACTTAGCGTGTTATTAGAGTAACAATTTGTATCCATAGGCGTCGTATATGTATTAACCAACATAAAAACCTATTTGTTATGAAAATATTAAAACAATTAAAGTCGGTAAAATACAGAGCTTTAGTTATAGTCTCTGTTTTAGGATTGATGTTGATATCGTCCTGTGAAAAAGTTAATGAATATCCAATAACCTATTGTGTGTCATCAGATACAAAGACCGAATCATTGGTGATTCAAAAAGCAGATTGGCACCAAATGGATAATCATTATGAAGTATGCTTACCTGTCAAATGCTATTGTAAAGAGGTGAAGTACGATTATATAAATGTGTACCTCAAGCCTGAATTCCATGGAAATTCCTCTGCAGAATGGATTATGCTGCCGTCTGAAGAAACATCTTATCGTTTAGAAGACTATAAGATTATTATTGAAAAATATGATTCAATTACTCAAAACGAGTACTTTTTTCTAGTAGAAATGAAAGTGAGAAGCTAGAATAACTTCAATATATCATGTTATATTAAGTAATAAAATACTGTATAATACAGTATATCATATCATAACACATGCATACAATAAATAAATAAATAAAAGCATAAAAAACTTGTGTGATATAAAATAATTAATATCTTTGCAGCCGCTTTAGAGGAGATGATTTTATTAGAATATATTCTCATTCCTTTAGTTCATATAGTTCTAGTAAATGATTTATTAGAATTAGCAAATTTGTTTGTGTTTGTGTCCATGTTTGTGTTGATATGGATTTTAATATAATGTGTTTTGTGTGGTTTATAGATTAAGATAACCCGTTCTGATTTTATCAGTTCGGGTTTTTCTTTTTAGGGCAAGAAGAAATTTGCTAGAAACGTTATAAACTCAAAGAAAGTCCAATACCAGCAACTTGTTTAACCTGTGTGCGTGGGCCAACTTCTTCCTTTATTCCATCCCCATTGGTGTCCTCCTTTATTATTGCATCATCGTCGTAAACTACATCCAAACTGAATGTGATAATAAATCTACGAGAAATGCGATATGAGATAAAGGTGTTCCAATTGATATCAATGTTTTCAGGCTTACCCGCGAATGAAGAGAAAAAACCTATTCTAGAGCTAATATTCAGCCCTGAGTCAAATTCTTTTTGGTAAAACAGTTTTATGTAAGCACCGGGTTCACTTAAAAAATGATTGGGAGCAACAATGACATTTCCTGCTGTATCTAGAATTGCTTTTTTTACACCAAAATTTCCATCCGCTGCTAAGTTATCATCATTAACCACGGTTACCTTATATGTTATAGGTGAAATAAGAATCGATAGCTCTTTAATCGGATAATAGTCCATCCCAATACCTGCCATAAAATATCCTGGTGCCATAAAGTTTGAAACGGCAACACTATCGTTCGGATATTTATAGCCTTTAGTAAATTGCGACCTGAAGCTTAAATAATAAGAATACTTCCATTTTTTGCTTGCATCGTAACTAAACTTTGATGTGAAGTTGAGCTTATCGTTGGTTTTTTTTGTTCTTATTTTTGCAAACAATAATGTGCCATACTGAGCCTCAATAATATTTTCCCAAGAAGTATTGGTTTTGGAATAACGTAGTCGGTAATGAAGAATAGAGTTGATGTTTACCTGATTATCCCCGCCAGCAGCCCAATTAGTGAAGGAGGTTTGAGCTACATTAAAAGTAAATACTCCATTGGATGTCCATGTGGAATCGCGTGTTAAATATCTGTCCTTATTGCCTTTTTGGGCAAAAAGGCTAAGGCTAATAAAAACAAATAATATGGTGATTATATACTTCAATATTTCATCTAAATTAATTGACAAAAGTAAAAAAAGCAGACATTAAAAAACATCTGCTTTTTAGAAATATTTATGTTTTTATCAATTGTTGTTAAAGAGAAATTTATTACCATCATAATCAATGATGATTTTATGTTTTCTATTTACTTTTCCAGCCAATATCATTTTTGATAATTCATTGAGAATCTGTCTTTGAATTACCCTTTTAACGGGTCTAGCTCCGTACTGAGGATCATATCCAAGTTTTGATATTTTATCAATTGTTTGCTCAGTTATTTCCATATCAATACTTTCTTTTTTAAGCATATTCACAATACTGTTGAATTGCAAACGAACCACATCCTTTATTTCTGATTGATTTAATGGTTTAAACATGATTGTTTCGTCAATTCTATTTAAGAACTCAGGACGAATACTCTTTTTTAATAGAGCATACACTTCTTTTTCTGTTTCTTCTAAATCAGGATTATCGTTTGATTCACCATTAGCTAATTTTTCCATAATAAGATGCGAGCCTATATTTGATGTAAGAATAATGATGGTGTTTTTGAAGTCTGCAATACGACCTTTATTGTCTGTCAATCTACCATCATCAAGTACCTGCAATAGAATATTAAAAACATCAGGATGGGCTTTTTCAATCTCATCCAACAGAATTACAGAATAAGGTTTGCGTCGAACAGCTTCGGTTAATTGACCTCCTTCTTCATAACCCACATATCCAGGAGGGGCGCCGATTAAGCGTGATACTGTATGCCTCTCTTGATACTCAGACATATCAATTCGTACCATTGAGTTTTCGTCATTGAACAGATAGTCAGCCATTGCTTTAGCAAGTTCAGTTTTTCCTACTCCAGTACTGCCCAAGAAAATAAAAGACCCGATGGGTCGCTTTGCATCTTGCAGTCCAGCTCTACTTCGTCGTATTGCATCAGCCAAAGCATTAATGGCCTCATCCTGACCTATTACTCTTTTATGAAGCTCTTCTTCGAGATGCAGAAGTTTTTCACGTTCACTTTGCAGCATTTTATTAACAGGAATTCCCGTCCAGCGTGCAACCACTTCAGCTATTTCATCAGAATCTACCTCCTCATTAATGAGAGGCTTATCTGCTTGTATATTGCTTAGTTTTTGCTTCAAGTTAATGATATTTTCTTCCGACTGCTTGATGTTTCCATAGCGCAGTTCAGCAACTTTTCCATAGTCACCATCACGTTCAGCACGTTCAGCATCAAGTTTATACTCTTCAATATTTTCTTTTTCAAGGCTTATTTGATTTATAATTTCCTTTTCTTGCATCCAGGCCGCTTTTAGCTGGTTGCGCTGTTCGTTTAAGTTGGCAATTTCTTTACTGAGATTTTTTACTTTTTCAGTATCATGCTCTCGCTTAATAGCTTCTCTTTCAATTTCTAATTGACGTATTTTACGTTCTAGCTCATCTAATTCCTCGGGTAACGAGTCTATCTCCAAGCGAAGCTTGGCTGCAGCCTCATCAATTAAGTCGATAGCTTTATCGGGTAAAAAACGGTC
>JAGLCR010000012.1 GCA_023146135.1 Bacteroidales bacterium | reverse complement strand
CGAAGTATAGATATAGCATCAATAGTGTCGGGTTCGCCAATCATTACCATTTGGAAACGTCGTTCCAATGCCTTGTCCTTTTCAAAGAATTTTTGGTACTCTTTTAATGTAGTAGCTCCAATTGCACGCAGTTCGCCACGAGCTAAAGCGGGCTTTAGTATGTTTGCGGCATCCATCGCCCCATCGCCGCCACCTGCACCAACTAATGTGTGAATTTCATCGATGAATAATACAATTTCTCCTGCAGCATCAACAACTTCTTTTACTACACTTTTCAATCTTTCTTCAAATTCTCCTTTATATTTTGCACCAGCTATTAGTAGCCCCAAATCCAATGAAAAAATAATTTTTGATTTTAAGTTTTCGGGCACATCTTGGTTAATAATCCTATGAGCCATTCCTTCGGCAATTGCTGTTTTACCTACACCGGGCTCGCCCACAAGAATCGGATTATTTTTGGTGCGTCTAGATAGAATTTGCAATACTCGACGAATTTCCTCGTCGCGACCAATTACAGGGTCTAGTTTTCCTTCTTTAGCTAGTTCATTTAAGTTTTTAGCATAGCGGTTCAATGCTTGATAATTAGCATCGGCATTTTGCGTGTTTACATTATTTCCTTTTCTCAATTCCTCAGTTAGTTTAAGTAATACATTCTTATTTAATCCAGCATCATTCAATACTTTAGAGGTGTTATCCTTGGCACTTGCAATGGCAAGCAATAATATTTCAATAGAAACGAAATCATCATTTTTTGTTTGAGCCAGTATTAAACTGGTTTGGATTAAACTTTTGGCATCATTTGATAGATATTGTTGGCCAGCCCCGCTTACTTTTGGAAGCGATACTATGATGCTTTCGATTGTTCGAATCATATTTTCTTGATTGATGTTTTGCTGCTTCGCAAAAAATGGAAGCACATTATCGTCTACTTCAGTTATACCTTTAAGGATATGAATGCTTTCGATTGCTTGATTTCCTTGTGAAGAGGCGATGTCTTGGGCCTTTTGAATAGCCTCTTGCGATTTAATTGTGAATTTATTAAAGTCCATTATTTTGTCCTCCTATATATTTAATCATTTGTAATATTCAATTTATCAATCTCGAAATATCAAATCTATAACCAAAGCTAATTAACTGTCATTATGACTGATATAATCACGTAATCATGCTATTATGTCGGAATAAAATACTATTAAAAAAGAATTTCTAGACAAAATAGCATTGCATAAAATAGCTTAGACTGAATATTTCAATAAAAAAGTATAGAAGTGAAAATAAATAAGTTAGTTTTGTATTAGAAACATCAATTATGGAAAATCTAAAAATTACTGCAGTATTTGGTTCAAGTGTGAAACCAATGCGTTTTTCAAATAAAGCAATTCGGAAGTTACGTCAAAATGGTTATCCAGTATATGCATTAGGTTTGCGTGAGGGAATAGTTGCTGATGTGGACATTCAAACTGGTACGCCTAATTTGGATAAGGTTCACACTGTTACTATGTATTTGGGGCCTCAAAATCAAGCCGAATACTATAATTACATCAAATCCTTAAAGCCAAGTCGCGTTATTTTCAATCCAGGAACTGAAAATTTCGAGTTTTCAAAAATGCTTCAAAAAGAAGGAGTAGAGGTAATAGAAAATTGCACCTTAGTAATGCTTGATATGGGAATATTTTAACTATAGCTTTTGTTAAGGCATAGTAAAACCAAACTTATCGAGTAGTTCTTTCTTAGTATATTCAACAACACTTACCTTAGTCATAACTACATCATTTAGAGGTTTATCACTCGAGTTTGTTGCTACTGCTGCAATTTTTGAAACTACATCAAGTCCTTTTATCGTTTCTCCAAACACAGTATAATCACCATTAAGGTGCGGTGTGCCAGATGATTTTTCCACAATATAAAATTGAGAACCATTGGACCTTTTTTCAGGATTATTATCTCTAGCCGCTCCCACAGCTCCGTATTTATGCTTCAGGTTACTTTTGATTTCTGCTGCAATAGTATAGCCAGGGCCTCCTGAGCCAGAACCTGTTGGATCGCCACCTTGTATCATAAATTCGTCAATCACTCTGTGAAAGATTAAGCCATTATAGAACCCTGCTTTTGCCAAACTATCAAAATTATTTTTATGAAGAGGGGTTTCATCATATAGCCAAAGCACAATATCACCTTTATTAGTTTGGATGTTAATTACACCATACTTTGTTTCATTACCATCATCAATATCATCATCACTATCTTTTGTACATGCTGACGAAAGGAGTAAGCTTATTAGGATTAGGCTTAAAATTGGAAAAATATTTTTCATAATAGTTTGTTATGTTTTAGTATTGCTCAAAGGTATAAAAAAAGCAATATATCCTACATTATTTGAAATTTAATTCATTAACAAAACTTAATTATTAAAGTGATTTCTAAGTAGAGAAAATTCTTACTTTTGGCATTCAATTAAAAAGATAATTTATAATATGGATTTAAGCGAAATATTAGCAATTTCTGGTAAGCCAGGATTGTATAGAATGGTTGCACAAAATAAAGGTGGTTTAATTGTAGAAGCAATAGAAGATGATAAACGTTTTCCTGTTTATTCTACTCATCAAATTAGTGCTTTAGAGGAAATTAGTATTTATACTTATGAAGAAGATGTTCCTTTGAAAGAAGTGTTTGAGAAAATGTTTAATGTTCTTGAAGGCAAGGTGGCCATGTCACCCAAGTCAAATAAGAATGATATGATGGCGTTTTTCGAAACCGTTTTGCCTGATTTTAATCAAGAGCAAGTATATGCTTCGGATGTAAAGAAGATTATACAATGGTATAATATTTTTCATAAACATGGTATGCTTAGTTTTGATGATAAAGAAGATGAAGTTGTAGAGACGAAGGATGAGGATGATAAAAAAGAAAGTACGGATGAATAAACAAAATAATTAATCCCGTTATTATTAACGGGATTTTTTTTAGACTTTTTTGATATGAATACGGATAAAAAAAGAGCCGAAGACCTTACAGTAGTTGAAAATCGGAAGATTAATAAAGATTATTATGTATTGAAGTTGGCCTCGAAAACAGACCTGCCTAAAATAAAGGCTGGGCAATTTGTGGAATTATTGGTTGAAGATACTCGAAACGCATTTTTGAGACGTCCAATATCTATCTACGATGTGCAGCCTGAATGTAATTCATTCGAATTATTGATTCAAATTGTGGGCGAAGGAACGCAATTAATGTCTCAGTTACAAACAGGTGATACAATAAATACCATGTATCCACTGGGTAATGGTTTTCAAACTGAAACTAAATCAAAAAATATATTGCTTGTTGGCGGTGGTGTTGGGCTTGCTCCACTATTGTATTTGGCTAAAAAGTTGAATGATAAAGGTATTCGTCCAAAAATATTATTAGGAGGTCGTGCCGAAAATAATATTATTGAGATAGATAATTTTGAAAAATACGGCGATATTTTTATTAGTACCGAAGATGGTAGCCTTGGAGAGAAAGGGTTTGTAACACAGCATTCTGTAATGAATGAAAGTATAGATAAAATATATACTTGTGGACCTGACCCAATGATGCGTGCAGTAGGAGATATCGCTTTTAGTAAAAATATTGACTGTGAAGTATCTCTTGAAAATATGATGGCATGCGGTATTGGTGCTTGTTTGTGCTGTGTAACAGATACCAAAGAAGGACATAAATGCGTATGTACGGATGGCCCTGTTTTCAATACTAATGAATTAAAGTGGAATATTGCTTAAAATCGAATGATATGGATTTAAATACTAGAATAAAGATTGGCGGATTGGATTTAAAGAATCCTGTAATGACTGCTTCAGGTACTTTTGGTTATGGACCCGAGTTTGAAGATTTTATTGATATTAATCGTTTGGGTGGTATTGTTGTAAAAGGAACCACATTGCATCATCGTGAAGGGAATGCCTATCCTCGAATGGCAGAAACACCTTCAGGAATGCTAAATGCTGTAGGTCTTCAAAACAAAGGTGTAGATGTGTTTTGTAAAGATATTTATCCTAGTATCAAACATTACGACACAAATATATTGGTAAATGTATCAGGTTCAACAGTAGAAGAGTATATTGAAACTGCTGCACGAATTAACGAATTGGACCATATACCAGGGATTGAGCTTAATATATCATGCCCAAATGTGAAAGAGGGAGGCATGGCTTTCGGGACAAGTTGTCCAAGTGCAGTAGCGGTAACGCATGCCGTACGCGAAGTATATAAAAAGACGATGGTGGTTAAGCTGTCGCCTAATGTTACCAATATTGCTGAAATAGCTAAGGCTGTACAAGATGTGGGTGCAGATGGTGTTTCCTTGATAAATACTTTATTAGGTATTGCTGTCGATGCTGAAACGCGCAAGCCATTATTGTCTACCATTACTGGTGGTTTAAGCGGGCCTGCTGTGAAGCCTGTGGCTTTACGTATGGTTTGGCAAGTGTCTAAAGCGGTGAATATTCCAATTATAGGAATGGGTGGTATAATGAATGCTACCGATGCCATTGAATTTATGTTAGCAGGTGCTTCCGCAATTCAAGTTGGTACAGCAAACTTTATTGATCCCACAGTAAGCATGAAAATTGTTGATGGCATAGAAGATTATATGCGCCGCCATGGTGTTACTGATGTAAATGATTTGATTGGAGCAATGATTGAAGACTAGGTCGGTAGATTACTGATAAAATAGTATATCCTCATTTTGGTAATCGGTCCAAATTGGGGATTTTATTTTTGTGATTTCTCCATCCTCAGTGATGTAACTGGGTAGTTTATTATCGTCAAATACATATATACTAACCCCCTTTAGTTTTAATAAATCAATCTCAGCCAAATTTGGCAATAAGCTTCTTGCTTGAAAATCTGTATGAAACATAAATCGAATAGCTCCATGAAATTCAAAATTATAGAAGTATGATTTTTTAGGTAAATCCATTTTACCAATTCTTTCAAAAGTCTGCGCTTCGATATAGTTTGTTTTCCATTTTTCTTTTCTCCAATCAGGATTGTTGTTTAAGGTGTCGAAACTAAAAAGATAATAAAAAGCAGCAACAGCAAGACCAATTCGAATAAGTGAAATGACTTTAAATCTATTGTTAGGTATTAATAATTTCACGCTTTTTGAAATAAACATATTCAATGGTGTGATGATAATAATGAAGAAAAGTGCGCTTAAAATAAACGTGAAAGCGGGCATTTTTGTCGCTGCAACACTAAAAAATACTGTAACAATAATTATCCAACTGAGAATAGCAATTTTATAATTGCGTTGAATATTCAAAAACAGGAATATCAACATAGCTATTGGTATAATAATACTAAAATATGGAGCTATATGTTCGCTCCATTGCTCAATGTGAAAATTCCAAGCACCATCATGCCCTTCAAGAACTCTATGAAAATGATCCGTATTCATGGAGTATTCTCTACGGCTAATAATTGGAAAACGCCATAATATATATATTTGCCATGGTGCTACAACCACCGCTGTGATGAGTAAACTCATGAGTAAATCTCGGTAATAAACCCACCTAAGCCTCTTGCTGTTATTAAGTAAAATGCTTAATCCCCATCCTGCATATACAATAAGGCCTACAAGCCATTTAGTGAGGATAGCAATACCGCTGAAGATACCTATTAATATAAGCCACCATCTATTATTGCTTTTTTGATATTCAAACCATGCCCAAAAACTAGCTGTAACATAGAAAATAAAACTAAGATCGTTGTGATCAGTATTAAGTTTGCCAGCAATGAGTGTTATTAAAAACTGTGAAGTAAGGAATAGTATGGCAGCATAAAAGCCTAAATTTCTGCTATGTACTATGCTGCCAATTCGATATATTAGTATAGGAAAAATTGAGACTAAAATAATATCAGGTATTCTTAAAGCAAAAGTATTTGCCCCAAATATTTTAATGCTTAAAGCTATTTGCCATAAAAAAAAAGGCTGCTTATGAATCCATATATGGGTATCGTCCCATCTATTTCCAATTTCAAGAATGGGTTTGTCAACCAATGTGGGAAGAAAAAAATGATTGCTCATATTTTTGGCAACCAAGGCATGAAACTGCTCGTCCCAAGCATGGAGGTAGGGATAACTTATCGCAACAAAACTAAACAAGCTAATGCTTCCTAGAGAAAGGAGTAGTATACTAAAACGCTTTTGCTGAATAAACTCGAAGCTTAATACCGCTAAAATAAAGAATGAAAAGGCGATATATACTAAAGCATAATAATTGTTGGTATAACTGATGTAATCTATATTAATCACAATTATAGTCTAGTTTTCTTGAGGGTCAATTGGAAAGTTTAACCATAGTTCGTAATCATCACCATATAAATCTAATATTTCCTTCCATAAGTCTTTAGGCTGATTGGCAAAAATATAATCACTATTAGACTCAGCTACTATCCAAGAGTTTTCTTTTAGCTCGTTATCCAGCTGCCCTTTAGACCAGCCAGAATAGCCAAGATAAAAACGTAGATCAGTATTTTTAAGAATACCCAATGAGATAAGTTCTTTTATTTGTTCAAAATCACCTCCCCAATAAAGCCCAGGTAGTATTTCTTGACTACCATTAATAAGGTCACCTTTTCGGTGAAGAATAAATATATTCTCTGTTTGCACAGGGCCTCCAAGAAATACTTTTGAATCAAATGTGGGAAACCCATCTACCAAATCATTAATTTCGTATTGTGTTTCTCTGCTAATAACCATGCCCATTGAGCCAAACTCATCGTGGTCGAGCATTAAAATAACGCAACGTTTAAAGAAGTAATCTTTAAGAAAAGGTTCAGACAATAATAAACGGCCCTTTTTGATATCCAATCCTGTGGGTTTAAAATCTAAAATTTTATCAATACTAGCCATATTAAAAACCTAAATTAATTGTATAAATTATTACATTTGCGCATACAAATATAAATAATTCTAAAGAATGCAATTGCAATATAATCAAGAAAAATATAATGATTTAAGAAAAACCTATCAAGAGTTTGTTTTTGAGGGTTTTGATTACAACTTTCATGAGTCAGAATTAAGAATTGTTTTTCATTTTAGGGTGGATAAATTTGTTGAGTTTAATCCCAAAATTACTATTCCTAAAACATCCTTCTTGAGTCATAAGCATTTATCAAAGGACTATATCGAGCTGCTTATTTTTCATATTGGAATGATTGAGCTTATTAGCTATTGGAAAGCAATATGTACTACCAAAATAATAGTTAAAGATTTTTTCTTGACTGAGAAACAAATAGCCTTTTGGAAGAAGATATATTTTCATGGTTTGGGTGAGTTTTTCTACCTTAATAGTATTGATACTAATATTGATGATTTTGTAGAAATTGTTAGTCAATCAAATCGAAAAAGTAAGTCGGAGAGCCTAAATTTGAGCAATGATTGTATTATCCCAGTTGGCGGGGGTAAGGATAGTGTAGTTAGCTTAGAGCTTTTGAAAAATCGTGGTGGTGATAATTTAGCCTTGATTATGAATCCCAGAGGGGCAAGCTCAGCAACCGCTAATATTGCTGGTTTTGAAGGTAAAACGATTATAATAAAACGTTTTCTTGATCAGGAGTTATTGGAGCTAAATAAGAAAGGTTTCTTAAATGGCCATACTCCTTTCTCTGCTTTATTAGGATTTGTTACTGTTTTGTCGGCTTCACTCTCACAAAAAAAATACATCGCTCTTTCCAATGAAAGTAGTGCCAATGAATCAACGGTAATTGGAACCGACGTGAATCATCAGTACTCAAAATCCTTTGAGTTTGAAAAAGATTTTCGTAATTATGTGCATGAATTTATAAGTCCTGATATTGAGTATTTCAGCCTACTACGTCCCATAAGCGAGTTTCAAATAGCTTCCCTATTTGCAAAAAGTCCGCAGTATTTTTACGACTTTAAATCATGCAATGTTGGTAGCAAGCAAAATATTTGGTGTGGAGCATGCTCAAAGTGCTTGTTTACATTCATCATATTGTCACCATTTATGGAACCCGATGAATTAAAGAAAATTTTTGGCAATAATCTTCTCGACGACGCTAATATGATGGGCTATTTTGAGGAGCTTACGGGGATTGCCGATGTGAAACCTTTTGAATGTGTGGGAACTGTGGAAGAAGTAAACGCTGCTTTATGTTTAAGTATAGAAAAATATAGTAATGCTGATTTACCCGTATTACTTCGTCGATTCAAAGAAAGTGAATTGTTAAAAGATTGTATTTTGATCAATAAAGAGGAGTTATTATCAAAAATTGAAACAGAACATTTTCTTGAGCAAGAGTTTGAACAATTAATTGTACAGAAGTTGAATAAGTAACAATGGATAGTATTAAAAAACAAATAATAGACATTATTGAGAATCGAAGCATATTAATTCTTGGTTTTGGTCGCGAAGGAAGGTCCACTTATAGAACTTTTCGTAATTTATTTCCAAAACTCGAAATATGTATATCGGATCAGAATATTAATTTGTCAAATGATATAGAGCTTCAAGATGATTCGTATATATCGTGGGTATTAGGTGAAGGCCATATGAAAGCATTGCCTTTATACGATTTAGTTTACAAAACACCTGGTATCAGTCTGAGAGATTATCAAAAGCCACGCGGACAAGAGATTAGTTCTCAAACAGACTTGTTTATTAAGCTTTTCGGAAAGCAAATTATTGGGGTCACAGGAACAAAAGGGAAAAGTACAACAGTAAGTTTAGTACATCATTTACTTAGTTCAAATAGCCGAAAGAGTTTCTTAGTGGGTAACATAGGTGTGCCAGCTTTAGATGTTATTGATGAAATAGATGATGAAACTACTATAGTGTATGAATTATCATCACACCAGTTGGAGTACTGTCGTAATTCGCCTCATATTGCGATATTTTTGAATCTATTTGAAGAGCACTTGGACCATTATATTTCTTTTATGGCTTATCAAATGGCCAAAGTATCAATTGCGAAGTACCAGACTAAAGATGACTATTTTATATATAGTAAAGATAATTTGATTCTTGCGAGCAGAATTAAAGAGTGTAAAACAAAAGCTGTTATTATGCCTTTTAGTATAAATAAGAGCGATAGTGGTTCATATATTTGGGGTAATAAGATATTGCTTAGTAATGGAAGTGAAGTTGAAATAGATTTAGATAGAATCCCATTGGCTGGGGAGCATAATTTGAAGAATGTTTTAGCCGCCTTAAATGCTTGTACATTATTGGGTTTAAGTGCAGATAAATTGGTTGATAGCCTTTATCAGTTCACACCTTTACCACACCGACTCGAATGGCTTGGGGAGTATGGAGGTATTCAATTTGTGAATGATTCCATAGCCACAATCCCAGAGGCCACTATTAATGCAATTAAAACTTATGATAATTTGGAAACCCTAATTTTAGGAGGTTTTAATCGCTGTATCGACTATACACTATTAGTTGAATATTTACGAGAAAATGAAGTAAAGAACCTTATTATGTTAGGTGAAGTGGGGGAGTTGCTTAAAGAGGAATTGAATGAAGCCCAATACCAATCAAGTATTTTTAATGCGAAAGATATGGATGAGGTAGTCAAACTTGTATTTGAGCATACTTCAGAAGGAAAGCTTTGTTTATTATCACCTGCGGCAAGTAGTTACGATAGTTTTAAGGATTTTGAAGATAGAGGAGACCAATACAAAAAAAAGGTGCGAGAATATTCCTCACACCTTTAATATAATAAAAGTAATCACTATTATTTCTCTTCTTTTTTAGCAGCAACCTTTTTAGTTGATGCCTTTTTAGCTGGAGCCTTTTTTTCTGCAGCTTTTTTGGTGGTAGCTTTCTTAGTAGTAGTTTTTTTAGCGGTAGTAGTTTTCTTTGCAGCTGCTTTTTTTGCAGGAGCCTTTTTTACCACCATTTTTTCTTCCACTTCTTCTTTTTGAGTAGCTACTACCTCAGGAGCTTTGTATGCAACACTCTTTTTGCGAGAGCGTTTCTTACCATAAGAACCCATAATAATTTTACCTTTTCTTGTCTTTTTGTCGCCTTTTCCCATAGTCGTGTTATTTGTTTAAATAAATCAAAGCGTAAAATTAGGGCTTTTTTTTGAAAGGGAAAAGTTTATGTTGATATTACTTCAAAATAAACTGTATTATAAAGTAGGTAATTAGCCTATTGACAAATATGCGCATGTTTTATATATTTGCTTTCATTGAAATATTATAATAACTACTTGCTCGAATTACTTAAAGATATTGAATATGAAAAGAAGAAATACGCTCACCTTTGGTTGTATTCTAATACTGATTATTTTTGGAAAAACCAGTTTTGCTCAAACAACATTAGTAAGTTACGCATTATCAACTAATGGAAATAGCGTTGATGCTCAATATGTAGACTCCAATCCTTTTACATCATCTGGAACTGGGACAATTACTTATAGTAGTTCAGGAGTTTATGCTACAGGATGGCCAATAGCTAACTCTCAAACAGATTATTATGAAATAACCTTAAATCCAGAAAGTGGTTATAAGCTTAATATTACCGATCTAGAATTTGGAGAGCGTAGATCTAACACAGGAATCCAAGATTATCAAGTACGATGGTCAATAGATAATTTTACAACTTATACTACTATAGCAACAATAAATGTTCCTGATAATGATTCAGAAAGAAGTGGAAACATAAGTGGTCTTAACATTGATGTGAATGATGGAGTTTCAATCAAAATACGATGGTATGGATATAATGCAGAATCTAGTTCTGGAACATGGCGGATAAATGATAATACTTTAAAAGTAATTGGTAGTATTGCCAATGCGAATGCCAATGATATGGATTCAAGAGCCGAAGCCCCAATAACACAAGTGTCCTCTGTAAGTATTCCATCTATTGTACAAAGTACTGCGTCAGCTGTTGATGTTTTCAAGTTCAAAATTTCAGACTTAGGAACCTCTGATGGTAAACCAACTAAGGTAACACGTATAAGAGTAAAGAAATATTCTGGATCACAATTATTAGATGATTGGATAAAAGGTTTTGTATTAAAAGAAGGTTCTACAAACATAATAATAGCAAGTATTGATAAAGCAAATAATGCTTCATATTTTGATTTGAATATCAATAGTGGTGATTTAGAAATAGTTGATGGTAGTACTAAAGAATTAACTCTTGGCTTATATCTAGAATCATCTGTTAAGGATAACAAAAACTTTTCCTTTTATATCGATGCTGATGACAATGGATTTACAGCGGACAATTTAGGCTCAGGATTAAGCACAGATTTCGGAACAGACGTAATATCCAATACAATTACAATTAGTGTTTCTGCTACTAGGATTGTTTTTACTGTACAACCTAGTTCAACAGCTATAAACAATAGCATATCTCCTAGCCCAAAAATTAGCTATGTTGATGTCACAGGAAGTTTAGATATAGACATTTCTGGAGCATCAAATACAATTGCACTAAGCTCTAGTGGAACACTTGATGCATTATCAACTACAACAATTATTCCCATAAATGGAGAGTCATTATTTCCGGATATTATTCATAATGCAACTGCCACAGCAATACATTTAATTGCATCATCAACAAACAACGTATTCTCTGACAAATACAGTGGTAATTTCAATATAACCTCAGTTCCCGTTGCTCCTACTGTTGATTCGATATACATAAGTGAAGTGTCTGCTGGTCCTAATACAAAAACAGAATTCTTAGAACTATACAATGTTAGCAGTGATGCCATTGATTTAGAAAATTGCACATTGGTCCGTTTAACAAATTCAGGTACTGTAGACGAAAGTTTTGTTTTAGGGAATAATAATTTCTCGGGTGATCTAATTGTAAATCAAGGAGGTTATTGGGTGGTTTCTAGAGGCGCCACTCGATCTGAATTTGAAGCAGATTGGACATTATTTACTTCTTCAGCCTCTTTTCTAAAAGGTAATAATAATATGTATTTTGGAGGAGTTACTGCCTATCGTTGGAAATTAACTTATGATGATGGTTCATCTAAAACTGTGACGACTATTGATGATACACAAAATTCTGTTGGGGGTAGTGAAAATAATTCAAATCAAATAACGCCAGGTAATTGGACAACCACTAGTGATATTACCAATGGTACACCTGGTGCAATGAATAATAATAGTGAATTACCCATTGAACTAATCAGCTTCAATGCAAATCAAAGAATGGGTTCAGTCTTGCTTCAATGGCAAACTGCAACAGAAACCAATAATGATTATTTTTCAATTGAGCGTTCGGCTGATGCTGTGCATTTCGATGTGATCGGGAAAGTGAATGGGGCAGGGAATTCAAATTCATTAATGCAGTATCATTTTGTTGATAAAGAAGTTCTGAGCACGAATACGCTTTATTACCGCTTAAAACAAACCGATTATGATGGAGCATTTACATATAGTAAAATGCTTAGTATTCAAAGGGATATAAAAGACTTTCAAATTAAAAATGCACATATAAATGGTAACAGCTTGACATTGAGTGTTAATAGTCCAAGGTTGGATATTCTGGCAATTGAAATATACTCAAGTATTGGTCAAAAAGTATTCTTTAAGCAATTGTACGTAAATGAAGGTGAAAGTAGTATTATTTTGAAATTGCCAAAACTAAGTTCAGGCATTTATTTTATTCGGTTGCGGAATAATAACTTATATTTGAACCGTAAAATATTTATTAAATAAAAATTTATAAGATGGGAATACTAGCATTTTTATTTATCGGAGCAGTTTCTGGCTGGCTGGCCGGTAAGATAATGAAGGGTGAAGGATTTGGACTTATTGGAAACATTGTTATTGGAATTATTGGAGCAATAATAGGAGGTTATACCTTTAATTTTTTAGGGATTGTAGGTGACAACGGTTTTATTGGTTCTATTGCTACATCTACTATTGGAGCTGTAATACTACTATTTGTAGTTAGCTTGTTCAAGAAATAGAATATGGAAGATAAGCGTATTCCAGGATCAAAAAGAAGCAATATACATATTGATGATTTAGTGGAGATTATACAAAAGCATCATCAGAGAAGCGGTGAGCTTACGGAAGGTTTTGTTAAACGCATACTTACTAAATCGTTGCAGCATCCCCACGGAATAAAAGTGCTATTAAATACTGGTGAAGTTGGTCGAGTAAAGTGGGTTTTAGTCGAAGATTAGGTTTGTTTTTCTAGTTGGTGGAAGTTTTCTTTGAAACTTTAATGCTGATTATTTGCATTTTAGGAGCATCCTTTGTATATTTGCTGTTTAAGAAAAGGGCTCATTTATATTGTTTTAAGATGTTACGTTTTGTTATTCTTAATTTGTTTAAAAAATCAAACTTCTTGTTATTGATAGGCATTTTTATGGCCTTTTCTTCAGTTTTCTCACAATCTACAGTATGGTATTTTGGTCAAAATGCAGGCATTAGTTTTAGTGCTAATGGTGTTCCTACAGCTATTTCTTCATCCCAGATGAATACTCCAGAGGGTTGTGCTACACATGTTTCTACTAGTGGTCAGCTTGAGTATTACTCCAACGGTGAAAGCTTGTGGTTAGCTAATGGTAGTCAGATTGCCAATAATTTAGATGGGAATATGAATGCTATTCAATCTGCTACATTCATCTCAAAGCCTTATGATAATGATACGGTGTATTTATTTACTTTGGATTCAGATATTGGTATAAATGGACTTAAATATTCAGTTTTAGTTGACAATGCGATTGTTGTAGGAATGAAGAACATACCTTTAATGAATAATGTAACTGAAAGAATGTGCATTGTACAGCATTGTAATAATCACGATTCATGGCTTATTGTTCATGCTTGGAATTCTAATAATTTTTATGCGTACAGAATAAATGGTGAAGGTGTAGATACTGTTCCAGTTATTTCTTCGGTGGGAAGTGAGCAAAATGGAAATCTACTAAATGCAACAGGTTATTTAAAAGTGAATAAACTGGGAGATCGGGTAGCAATGGCAGTTATGGGTTCAGGTAAAGTAGAGCTTTTTCATTTTGATAATATAAATGGGGTATTAAGTACAGCTGTGTCTATCGATAATATTCCTGCAGCTTATGGGGTAGAGTTTAATGAGTCTGGATCAGTTCTTTATGTTACATCAGCTTCAGGAAAACTATACAACTATGATTTGTCAATTTGGTCGGAGAATGCAATTGAAACATCAAGGTCATTAGTATTTAGCTCTAATAATCAACTGGGAGCATTGCAAATGGGACCTAATAATAATATTTATGTAGCACAAGATAATTCCTTTTATGTTGGTCGAATTGCTAGTCCTGATTTTTTAGGCCTTAATTGTAATTACTCGTCAGATTATCTTTACTTAATGGGAAATAAATGCGAGGCAGGATTACCTCCTTTTGTTTCTTACACTCAAAATTTCGACCCCATAGTTACTTCTGTATGTATTGGAGATACCACCAGTTTTGAATTGCTTGGAGATAGTTTACGAATTGATTCTGTGAAATGGGACTTTGGGATTATTCCGAATGTTGGATCAACGAAATTAAAAACTAAGTATCTATATTCTGCCTCCGGAGATTATTCATGTAGTCTTTTAGTTTATCATTGTAACGAAACGGATACTTTTACTTTTTCTGCAGAGGTTTTATCTATATCACCAGTTGACTTAGGTAATGATACGGCTTTTTGTGATTATGATAGCATTATTTTAGATGCCAATATGAGTAGTACAGTTTCTTATTTATGGGATGATGGAAGCATACAGCCTACTATGTTGGTGAGTAGTGTTGGTGTTCATTGGGTGAAAATCACTTCCTTATGTGGAGTTGTTTCAGACACAATTCTGATTACAGATATTTGGGAATCACCAAAATTAAACTTACCCAATGATACGATACTTTGTAGCGGTGATACTCTTTTGCTTGATGCAGGGAATGTTTTTGAGCATTTTTGGCAAGGTTCAAATAACAATCAAATATATGTGGTTAAAGATTCGGGCTGGGTTAGCTTAACAGTAAAAGACACAAATAATTGTATGGCTTCTAGCCAGTTTTATGTAAATATTGAGAATGTACCACAAGCCGATTTAGGTAATGATACCACTATATGTCAAGGAAACGAAATTACTTTGAATGGTGGTGAGGCGCAAGGCTATCAGTGGCATAACCAAACTGTCGCTCAGTATTTTAGAACAAGGCAAGCAGGAACCTATTCTGTAAAACTTTATAATCAATGTGGCTCTACTATTGATTCAATAAATGTACGTCTAAGTGATTGTCAAGAGTATATAGTTTTACCCAATGCGTTTACACCCAATGGTGATAACTTAAATGATGTGTTTTTGCCCAAGACTTTAGGTATTTCATATTATGAAATGCATATATATAATCGTTTAGGTCATGAGGTTTTTATGACTAAGGATTTGAATCATGGTTGGGATGGGAAGACATCTGGGGAAGATGTGATAGAGGGTGTTTACGCCTATATTATCCGATATAGAAAACACAATGGCAATCTATTGCTTAAAAGAGGTTACCTTACGCTTATTCGATAGTTCTTAATAGGTATAATAATTTCTGTTTTCACAATAAAATCATTGTTAAATATTGCTGCTTTGCTTAAAGCTTTTTATATATTTGCTTGTCGTAAACAAAATAATATTTGGCTTAGCTGTAAATGTATAATTAATACATTACATGATAGTTATAATAATTTATTAATATTGAATAAATAAGATCTAAAGATATATATCAAATGAAGAAACTAATCGAATGCGTACCTAATTTTAGTGAAGGTCGCGATATGAATGTGATTAATCAAATTACTGCTGAGATAGAAAAAGTAGAAGGCGTGAAATTGATTGATGTTGATCCTGGACAGGCAACTAACCGAACCGTAGTTACCATGGTGGGAACGCCAGACGAAGTATTGGAAGCAGCGTTTCAGTCAATTAAGAAAGCACAAGAATTGATTGATATGCGTAAGCATAGTGGGGCACACCCTCGCTTTGGTGCAACTGATGTTTGTCCATTAGTACCAGTGGCAAATATTAGCATGGAAGAAACCGTAGAATGGGCTCACAAACTTGCCAAGCGAATAGGTGAGGAGCTGGATATTCCTATTTATTGCTACGAAAATGCAGCCAAAATAGAAATTCGTAAAAATCTTGCCGTTTGTCGTGCCGGAGAATATGAAGCTTTGGGCAATCGTGTGGTAACCCAAGAGTGGAAACCTGATTTTGGTCCAGGTATATGGAGTGAAAAGCAAATGAAAAGCGGTGCTACAGCAGTTAGTGCGCGTAACTTCTTAGTTGCTGTTAACTTTAACCTAAATACTACATCCACTCGTCGTGCTAATGCCATTGCATTTGATGTACGTGAAAAAGGTCGTCAGAAACGTGATGGCGGCACTTTAAGTGGTAAGCTTATAAAAGATGAAAATGGTAAAATAGTTTGGGAAGCTGGTCTATTAAAACACACTAAAGCAATTGGTTGGTTTATTGATGAATATGGTGTTGCTCAAGTGTCTATGAATATGACTAATATTGAAGACACTCCATTGCATAAAGCTTTTGATGTAGTAAGTGAGCGTTCTCAATCTCGTGGAATTCGCGTTAGTGGAACCGAAATTGTTGGAGTGATTCCTTTGGAGGCAATATTGTCAGCAGGTCGTCATTATTTAAAAAAACAAAATCGTTCAAGCGGTATCTCTGATTCTGAACTAATTAAAATCGCTGTTAAGTCTATGGGACTGGACGATTTATATGCATTTGAACCTAAGAAAAAAATTATTGAATATATTTTGGAAGATGAAAGTTCTCATCCTTTGATTAATATGAATTTGACGGAGTTTGTTGAAGAAACCGCTTCGGAATCACCAGCGCCTGGTGGTGGATCAATTGCTGCTTATATGGGTGCTATGGGCTCAGCATTGGGAACTATGGTTGCCAATCTATCGTCGCATAAACGTGGATGGGACAATCGATGGGAAGAATTTTCTGAATGGGCTGAGAAAGGTAAATACTACCATGACCAGCTGCTTCATATGGTGGATGAAGATACCAATGCCTTTAATTTTATTATGGATGCCTTTGGCTTGCCAAAGAAAACCGATGCAGAAAAGGCGGCTCGTAAACAAGCAATTCAAGATGCTACAAAATATGCAATTGATGTTCCTTTCAAAACCATGGAGCTTTGTCATAATTCGATGGAGGTAATGAAAGCAATGGCTGAATTTGGTAATCCAAACTCAGTTACTGATGCTGGAGTAGGAGCATTGGCCGCTATGGCAGGTGTGCGTGGTGCATTCTTAAATGTGAAAATTAATACTGCCGATTTGGAAGATAAAGAATTTGTAAATGATATACTTGCTCGCGGCAGGGATATCGAGGTTCGTGCTTTTGCATTGGAGCAGGAGATTCTTGCTGTTGTGGAGAGTAAAATGTAAATCATAGCTTTAAGGTATATTGAGCCGCTAATTCTTATATTAAGGATTAGCGGTTTTTTTTATAATAATAAAACTTCTCCGCCAATATGTCAGCCAATATCCAATGGCACATCCTTTGATTAGTCGCTTCTCGTAAAATTAGAATTATAAATATAAAACGATATAAAATGCAAAAAGGTAAAATCAACGTCCAAACGGAAAATATCTTTCCGGTTATAAAAAAGTTTCTTTACTCTGATCACGAAATTTTTCTACGCGAACTGGTTTCTAATGCTGTAGATGCAACAGAGAAACTAAAAGCCCTTAACCGTTCAGGTAAGGCTGATGTGGATTTGGGAGATTTAACTATTAAAATTGTTCTTGATGCAAAGGCTGGTACATTGAAGATTATCGATCGTGGTATTGGTATGACTGCTGATGAGGTGGATAAGTATATCAACCAGATTGCCTTCTCCAGTGCAGAAGAGTTTATTGAGAAATTCAAAGACGTGGATAACACCAATATTATTGGCCACTTTGGATTGGGATTTTATTCTGCATTTATGGTTTCGGAGCATGTAACCATCGAAACTAAGACTTACCGCAAAGGAAAAGGAACAAAGGCTGTAAGCTGGAGTTGTGATGGTAGTCCTGATTATGAAATGGATGAAATAGCTACTCGTGATCGTGGAACTGAAATTACCTTGAAGATAGCTGAGGACTCAAAAGAATTTTTGGAAGATTCACGAATTCTTCAGATATTAAATAAGTATACTAAATTTTTACCTGTTGAAATAGAGTTTGGTGAGGAAACTACTTTTGAAGAGATTGATGGAGAGAAAGATGATAAAGGAAACGCTAAGACTAAGGAAGTTAAGAAGCCTAGAATTATAAATAACACTAACCCTCTTTGGAAGAAATCTCCATCAGAATTGAAATTGGAGGATTATAATAATTTCTATCGTGAATTATACCCAATGCAGTTTGACGACCCATTGTTTCATATTCACCTAAATGTGGATTATCCGTTCAACCTTACGGGTATTTTGTACTTTCCAAAGCTAAAGAAGAATATCGAAGTTCAGAAGGATAAAATTCAGTTGTATTCTAATCAAGTTTTTATTACAGACTCAGTTGAGAATATCGTTCCTGATTTTCTGACATTATTACACGGTGTAATTGATTCGCCTGACATTCCGCTAAACGTATCTCGTTCTTATTTGCAAAGCGATGCAAATGTGAAAAAAATATCCAGCCATATCAGTAAAAAAGTAGCTGATAAATTGGTGGAGCTTTTCAAGAATGATCGCGAAAGCTTTGAGGCTAAATGGGATGATATCAAGGTGTTTATTGAGTATGGAATTTTAAGCGATGAGAAATTTTACGATCGTATCAAAGGTATTATTCTTTTGAAAAATATCAACGGTAAGTATTTCACATTGGATGAGTATACAGAGCTAGTAAAAGCCACTCAAACCGATAAGGATGGAAATATCATCTTCCTTTACACAAGTAATTTAGACGATCAATATTCATATATTGAGAATGCTAAAGATCATTCGTATGATGTTTTAGTATTGGAAGGAGTTCTTGACAATCACTTTGTGGATCATATGGAGCGCAAATTAGATAAAACTAAATTTGCTCGTGTTGATGCTGATACGATTGATAAGTTAATCGTGAAAGAGGAAAATACTGTTTCAAAATTATCTGAAGATCAGCAAAAAGAGTTGCAACCTTTCTTTGAAAAAGAATTGGATAGCAAATCATTTAATGTGGTTTTCGAAAACCTAAGCGAGAAAGATCAACCTGTAATTATCACTCAGCCTGAGTTTATGCGACGCATGAAAGATATGCAAGCCATGGGGGGCGGTGGCCAAATGGCTTTTATGGGTGATATGCCCGATATGTTTAATGTAGTTATCAATTCAAATCATCCCATTGTAAGCGATATTCTTAATGAGAAAGATGAAGAGCGTAAAACTACTTTAAGTAAGCAATTGGTTGACTTGGCAAAACTATCTCAAGGATTACTTAAGGGTAAGGATTTGGCAAGCTTTGTTAAGCGAAGTGTAGATATTATTAAATAAACAAGCAATTATAAGCTGAATGTTTAGCGAGAGTTTCATCGATGATGAGGCTCTCGCTTTTATTTTAAAGAATAATAGAGCCTATTTTTTTAATGCGAATTGTGTTAATTCATAACAATCTGTATCAAATAAACCACCATGCCAATAATACTGCTACAAATAAAGCTGGAGTCATATTTATTACTCTAATCTGCTTAATCTCTAAGATGTTAATTCCTAATCCAATTAAGATAATCCCTCCAACAGCTGTTAACTCATTAATCATTGGAGTAGTTAGATAATCCTGCAAATAACTAGCAAAAAGCGTTAAACCACCTTGGTAAATCAGAAGAGGAATAGCTGAGAATAACACCCCTATACCCATAGCGGCAGCCAAAGCGATGGAGGAGAATCCGTCCAAAACGGATTTGGCTAGAAGCAAGTCAGGATTGCCGCCAATACCTTCTTCGATAGCCCCCAAAATAGTCATACTACCCATGCAAAAGAGTAGGAAGGAGCTAAGAAAACCTTCACTAAATTTAGCATTAGAGGAACCACTTTTAGTTTTTAACCAGTCGCTTAATTTATTGATTTGTTTTTCGATATTCAATAATTCGCCAATGATGGCTCCAATGACTAAACTAAAAATTATAATTAAATAATTGGAAGTATTGCCTGCCATGGTAAAACCAAGAAATAAAGTAAAAAGACCAATTGCTTGAAAAACCAATTTGGTGATTTTTTCAGGCATACGTTTGTGAATCACGAGTCCTAAAAGACTTCCTGCGATAACAGCTCCTACATTGACTAAGGTTCCTAGCATTGTTTATAATTTGGGATAAAAGTATTCATTTTTTTATCCAAACTAGAATATTAAAAATAGAATACATATCGGATCAAAAACACACAATATTTTCCTTATTTTTGTCTTCCAATCTAAAACAGATAATTATGAAATTTGATATAATAATAATAGGTAGTGGCCCAGGTGGTTATGTAGCTGCTATTCGTGCGGCTCAATTGGGGCAAAAGGTTGCTGTTGTTGAACGTGCCGAGGTGGGTGGAATCTGCCTAAATTGGGGTTGTATTCCAACAAAGGCATTACTAAAAAGTGCACAAGTGTATAATTACGCCAAGCATGCTGCTAATTATGGTTTAATAATCGAAGGTGAGATTAAAGCTGACTTTAATGCTATTGTGGCTCGAAGTCGTGGTGTAGCAGCAAATATGAGTAAAGGGGTTTCTTTTTTATTCAAAAAGCATGGAATAACGCTTATACAAGGAAGTGGGAAGTTGAAATCTAAAATGGTAGTATCAGTAACTGATACTGATGGAGAAGTGACTGACTATGAAACGAAAAATATAATTATTGCCACGGGAGCTCGTGCGCGTGAATTGCCCAATCTGAAAATGGATGGTGAAAAAATATTTGGTTACCGCGAGGCGATGACCTTGGATAAACAACCTGATTCGATGGTGGTTGTGGGCTCTGGAGCCATTGGTTCTGAGTTTGCTTATTTTTATCATAGTATTGGGACTAAGGTTACTTTGGTGGAATTCTTACCTAATATTGTGCCTTTAGAGGATGAAGATGCCTCAAAAAATTTAGGCCGGTCTTTTAAGAAAATGAAGATGAAGGTAATGACCAAGGCTTCTGTACGAGAGGTAGATACATCGGGTGATAAGTGCAAAGTATATATCGACACGAAAAAAGGCGAAGAAATTATCGAAGCCGACGTAGTGTTATCAGCTGTTGGTGTGGAAACTAACTTAGATGGGCTTGGACTGGAAGAATTAGGAATAAACGCTGAGCGAGGTAAAGTTTTAGTGGATGAGTATTATAAAACGAATATAGAAGGTGTATACGCTATCGGCGATATCGTTCACGGTCCTGCATTGGCTCATGTGGCTTCTCGAGAAGGAATTATTTGTGTGGAGAAAATAGCTGGCCATAATCCCGATTTAATGGAATATGATAATATTCCTGCTTGTACATATACTACTCCTGAAGTAGCATCGGTTGGTATGACCGAAGCACAAGCCACTGAGAAGGGTTATGAACTTAAGATTGGTAAGTTTCCATTCAAAGCTTCAGGAAAAGCTACGGCTGGAGGTAATACTGATGGTTTAGTAAAAGTAATTTTTGATGCGAAAACAGATTTACTATTAGGATCTTCAATGGTAGGTGATAATGTAACTGAAATGATTTCGGAAATGGTTATAATTCGCAAAATGAAAATGACAGGACCTGAAATTATTAGTGCGGTGCATCCTCATCCAACCATGTCGGAGGCCGTAATGGAAGCTGTGGCACATGCTTATGGCGAGGCGATACATATAATATAAAAAGTCAGCCTTCGATACAACTTTATTTATTGCTGTCAAAATAAGTGATTCAATTTTTGTGTAGTTTTTACGAAACACAAATAGAATTGTATCGAAGTTAGGCAATAAATAAAATCAATTAGTCTGAAAGTTCAATCTAGTCAGGCTGAGTGATTATGAAAATACGGAGTTTAGGAAGTGTTTTTATTTTTGTATTGAATGATAAAGAGATTAATAAATGAAAAAAATCCTGCTTATAACCAACCGTCTAGTAATTGGCGGCCCATCGCGACATGTGGC
>JAGLCR010000011.1 GCA_023146135.1 Bacteroidales bacterium | reverse complement strand
TGAGAGTGCAAAGATAAAGTTTTTTCTATTCTAACAAACTTTTTATTATTATTTATTTTTTCAATATTTACATGAAGAATTTTACAATGAAAAGTACTGCCAATATGTACATTATAATGGATATATCCTTAAATTTTCCTGTAAGCATTTTTATTAATACAAAGGATAACATTCCAAATACAATACCCTCGGCAATACTATATGCAAGTGGCATCATGATAATGGTAAAGAAAGCAGGAATTGCTTCAGAAAAATCGCTTAAATCGATACGTTTAATGGGTTCCAACATAAATAATCCTACAATAAATAAGGCTGGTGCAGTGGCAGCTGCAGGAATCATAATAAATAAAGGAGCAAAGAATAAAGCTACAAAGAAAAACACTGCTGCGGACAAAGCTGTTAAACCTGTACGACCACCTTCGGCTACACCTGCAGCACTTTCCACATAAGTAGTTACGGTGGATGTACCCAGTATTGCACCTGCTGTAGTACCTATGGCATCGGCAAATAATGCTTGTTTTACTCTTGGTATCTTCCCTTCTTTGGACAGCATTCCTGCCTTATCAGCCACTCCTACTAGTGTACCTACGGTATCAAACATATCAACAAAAAGGAAGGTAAATACAACGATCAACATTTCCAATGAAAACACCTTACTAAAATCAAACTTAAAGAAAATAGGTTCTAATGATGGAGGAGTATCAACTAGCCCACCTACAGGCCAATGGGCCACTCCTAACGCTAGCGCTAAAACTGTGGATGAAAGAATACCGATGAGCAACGAACCTTTCACTTTTCGTACAAAAAGAACTCCGGTAACTATAATTCCGAAAAAACCTACCCAAACGGTATGTGAACTCATATCACCTAATCCCACCAATACAGCATCATTATTAACAATGATGTCTGCATTTTGCAAACCAATAAAGGCGATAAACAGCCCAATACCAGCAGATACCGCATGTTTAAGATTTTTAGGTATGGCATTTACAATCATCTCACGTATATTGAAGGCTGTGAGAATAATAAAAATAAGTCCTTCGATAAACACTGCAGTAAGGGCAAACTCCCAAGTATAACCCATTGTAAGTACTACAGTATAAGCAAAAAAGGCATTTAACCCCATTCCAGGAGCTAAAGCAAAGGGGAGTTTTGCCACTAGGGCCATCACCAGTGTGGCAAGAATCGCACTTACCGCTGTTGCCGTAAAAAGTGCATTTTTATCCATGCCTGCTGCACTCAAAATTTCGGGATTAACAGCTAGGATATAAGCCATGGTCATAAATGTAGTTAGGCCTGCAAGCACTTCCGTTTTGATATCGGTTTTGTACTTTTTTAGTTCAAAAAATTTCTCCAACATAATACTTTGAATTTAAAAATTAGAAAGTCCACTTCAGTGCCACAGTAGGTCGAACCCAATGACCATAATGACCACCAAAATTATTAGAAAACTCTACTTCGCCACCAAAACTAAAATGATCGTTGATGTGATACCATAGCTGTGGCTCGGCAAGAAATACATACTCGGCATCTACATTTCCATCGAAGTTGAAATCAAAATCTTCACGCCAAAAATCAGCAAAACCACTAAAAGTCATTCGCTGCTTCCAAAAATGATAAAACCAAACGGTGGCAAACTGATACGAAGCATCATGTTTTCCTGATATATATTTATACAATACCTTAAATGATATTCCTTTTGAAAAGTCACTGGCCGTTAACGAATAGTCAATCCCCAAAAGACCAGCGTTATTTATCTCGTATGCATGGTTAATATCACCTGTATTATAAGCACCAAAACCACCATCAAATTCGGCATGAATACCAATGGGCATCTTTTCGGTTTTAAATACACGAGCAATTTCCCAATAAGCCATGCTTACTCCTTTCACTCCATTGGACCCATAGTCCATATCTATAAAAAAGAAGGTGCTTCCTAGCTTATCGGGTTTAAACATTTCGATAGTGCTAGTGAAATACTTACGATCAGAACCCAAATCGTAATGGAGCTGTAAGTTTTGAGATGTGCTAGTTAAACTGCACATAATAAAAAATAGTAGTATAACTTTTCTCATCGTCTTAGATTTATAGGAATTTCTACATTCACACAAAACTAAGCTATATTTATATACTCACCTTTTGAACTATCTTCCAAAAAAAGAAGGTTTTCAACAAGATGTTAAAATATCATCACATTTACTTTACGTGTTTGCTCATCAGCATTATTTCCAGCTGCATCACTCACATTATACTTAAGGTAGTATGTACCCTCGGTATTCACATCAACATTACCCGTCACCTTTACATTACTAGATATATCACCATCAAGATCATCAGAGGCAGAAAAACCAGGTTCAACATATGCCGTTCCCTTATCCACACTCAACGGATTAGCCCCTTCAAGAGAAATAACTGGTGGTGTGGTATCCTTTTCTTCTTCCTCTTTTTTGCATTGTGTACTTACTATTAATACAAAAACTATAAACACTACTGCCCATATCTTAGTCATAATAAATATATTAGTAATTATTATTAGGAACTGGATTCTCTGTTCCTTTCATTTTAAGAAACTTGAACTCCGTAAAATCAAAATCAGGATTAGGCACATCAATAATAAGGTATTCCACATCTCCATCCTTAGTACTAAACATTGCTTTACCTTGAGGTAGTGAAGGCACATTGGTAAATTCAACCAACATGGTATCTCCGTCAAACATATTTAGCTCGCTCTTAAAAAGCGAAGTGCGAAGCATCTGCAAATTAAGCTTCCCTTTATTTAATGTAATCATCACATTACCATATGCAATATCACTGTATATTCCAGTATACTTCACCAAATCGAGGCTTGGTTTCGTAGCATTTTCTTTGACCAAAATACGTTCGTGCTGGTCATTTTTTTGTTGATACGGCAAAAACAACTTATTCCAATCGGTTGTATCCTTGGCTAAATAGGCATCTAAAATACGGTTCAAGATAGAATTATATAGAGAGGAATTAGAATTTGTTAAAATTACGAAACCTAAATTCTCTTCTGGCACCAAACAGCTGTAGCTAATAATACCATCATAACCACCCGAATGGCCAATAACTTTACGGCCATGATAATCGCTAAGCCCCCATCCTAAACCATAGGACTTAAAGTGGGTACTAGGCCAATATCGCTGATACCCTTTACTTACCGTATGATTGGTTTGTGGACTTTTCATTGTTTGATTTTGCTGAGGCGAGAAATACATATGACCGTTATAACTACCTTCTTTTAATTGCATACGTAGCCAATAGCTCATATCGGTAACATTACTTATCAAGGCTCCTGCCCCACTTATATTATCCCAATTCATAAACTCGATTGCAAAAACATCATCATTCACTTTATTATGCGGACGTGTCACATTCGATTTTTTATTGAGCTGAGTAATACTTGTAAGAGTACTTTTCATTCCCAACGGGCTTAAAAATTCATCTTTAATATAATCGTCCCAAGACTTTCCACTCAATTTTTCAATCACCTCTCCTGCTGCGATATACATAATATTGGAATAGCCAAAACGAGTTCTAAATTCGTACTTCTGTTTTAGATAAGGAAGTTTTTTAACCACTTCTTCGCGCGAATAGGTTGTGCCATACCACAATAAATCGCCACTAAAAGTTACTAATCCCGAGCGGTGGCTCAATAAATCTAATATGGTAAAATGCGCCGTTACATAAGGATCGTATAATCTAAAATAGGGTAAAATTTCTACCACTTTGGTTTCCCAACTTAGTTTTCCTTGATCAACCAAACGAGCTAAAGCGGCAGCAGTGAAAGCCTTGGTATTTGAAGCTATTGGAAATAGGGTGTTTTCATCAACTTTAGATTTCTTTTTCTTAATATCCTTTACTCCATAGCCTTTGGCAAAAACTAGCGAGTCATCTTTTACAATGGCAATGGCCATGCCAGGCACTTGCCACATCTCGAGACTTCGTTGAAAATAAGCATCAAGACTATCTAAACGAGCTGTTTGCGAAAAGCCAATTAAGGAAATAAAAAGAAATAATAGTGTTCCAATAATTTTATTTTTAATCTGCATTTTATTGTTTTTAGTTGATGTGCAAAGATATAGTTTTAAGGGGAATTATGATAAAAGCTTTCAATAAAGAAGTAAAAAGTATCTCAGGCATAGGATTATCCAATAATTATTAGAAATAAGAATCGTACGATATTTTTAGTAATTTTGTTCGAATATTAAATAAACTATACTATCATGAAAAAGATTTACCTACTTACTGCGATTCTTTTTATTAGCGGAATATCATTCGGACAATACTTTTCGAACCGTATCATAAATAATTCACCTTTATCTGATCAACATCTTAAACCAAATCAGATTTCTAAGAATGGTTTACAAACTCATAAATTATCTAATAAGAAACAGTTGGATAGTATAGTTGTAGATTTATACTCCGGCTCAACGGCAAATCACTATGCAAAAGAGTATTTTATTTATAATGCAAATGGTGATGTAGTAAGCAACATTTCATATGAGTATGGAAACCAAATGTGGAAAAAAATATCAAAAAGAGAATATGTATATGATGCAAATAATCGTACTATTGAGCAAAATTTATATCAATGGAATCAGGCAAATAGTCAATGGATAGCAAATACAAAAAAAACAATAACCTACACTTCAAATTCCTATACAACAGAATATTCTCATTGGAGCACTTCCTCAAACCAATGGATAAAAAATGAAAAAATTGAGTGGTTTCAGAATCAAAGTTCACTAGATACCTTATCGCTATCCTATACCTGGAATAGCCAATGGGTATTAAATAGCAAAAACTATTATAGCTACAACACCAATAACGATATAAGTGTTCAAATAACTAAGTTTGAAATCTCTGGCAGCTGGGTAAATGGTAGAAAAACGGAATGGACTTACGATGCCAACAATAATTTAATTGAACAAAATAGTTTTCAATGGGACTCTCAAAATAATGTTTTTACATATGAATCAAAGTACAAAAAGGGCTATGATAATCAAAACCGAAAGATTTATGATGTTAGCGGAGGATACAACAATACAGCATCGACATGGGATTATTATGATAGCACGTATCATTTCTTAGGCACAAATTCAAATATTGATAGCACCAAAACTTTTAGCAGCCCACCTTCAAACGTATGGGAAGCGGCATTTAAAAATGAAATGACATACAATAACAATTATTCACAAGCAGACTTGGTATTACCAACAACTTATTTCTCTAAGGATGATTTAGAATATTTTAATCATATGTTGGAAATTATAGTTGGGTATGATTCAATAAATGGTCAGTGGCCATTGTCTTATAAGTACTCTATTTACTATTCTGATTTTATTGGAAGCAGTATTAATATCCCTATGCAAAATACCATAAGCATATCTCCAAATCCTACTCAAAATTTCTTTTTCGTAGATATGAATGTTAATCAACAAATTGACATTCGAATATATGATGCTAGTGGCCGTATAATTAAAATACAAAAGTTAAATAGCAGTACCCGAGTTAACATTCAAGATTTAGAAAGTGGCATTTATTTTATTCAGGTTATCGATGCAAATAATAATGTTTATACTAGCAAGTTAATCAAACAATAAGCAATCAATCTAGAAAAAGAAGAGAATTTTTTCAATCAATAAGCCATGTTAACTTCTGCCTGTGATAGTAGTGACAGCCCAGAAATTGTAATGGCTATGAATCCTAGCTAATAAAAGCGACCAAAGAAGCTCTTTATAAGCTACTGGATGAATGCCATTTGCGATTGAGGACTAGAACGGATAGCACTAAATGGCAGCAAGATAAAAATAAAAATAAAAATCTTTTGCTATTACAATAAATAGTCGGATATTTGCCGCCCGTAAAAAACGGATATTTAAACAATTAAAACAATAAGATTATGCCAGCAAAAATTAGATTACAGCGTTACGGTAAAAAAGGTAATCCTTTTTATCATATCGTTGTTGCGGACGGTCGTGCACCTCGAGACGGAAAGTTTATTGAGAAAATTGGCACGTATAATCCAATGACAAAACCAGCCACTATTGATATTGATATCGATGTAGCTGTAGCATGGTTAGGCAAAGGAGCTCAACCAACTGACACTGCACGTGCAATCCTTTCGTATAAAGGAGTTATGTACAAAAATCACCTTTTAGGTGGTGTTGCAAAAAATGCTTTTACTAAGGAAGAAGCTGAAAAGCGTTTTGATGCTTGGACTGCTGAGAAAGAAGCTAAAGTAAGCGATGCAGTAAACGAAACTAGAGAAGAAACTAAGAAAGCGAAAAAGGACATTTTCGATGCTGAGTCAAAAATCCGTCAAGGACGTTTAGACGAAATCGCTAAGAAGAGAGCTGATGAAATTGAAGCTCAGGTTGCTGCTGCTAAAGAAGCAGAAGCTGCTAAGGCTGCTGCTGAAGCTCCTGCTGCCGAAGAGGCAAAAGAAGAAGAAGCTGCTCCAAAAGAGAATAAAGAAGCTGCTGCTGAGTAATCACTGCAGATTCATAAATCGTGTCAGCAAGACACTGAATAACAAAAGCCCCAATCTGAAAATTCAGATTGGGGCTTTTATTTTTATGATTATCAAGATTTTAGCTTCCCGAACCAAATCCGTGACCTATAAAGGAATAGTTATTTTTTTGATATTCACCTGAACGATGATTGAAGGTAATATCAGCTGTATTATGCTTTCGTACAAAGTCCAAGGTCTTTGCAAATTGCGACGTTCCTTTTCGTAACCAGGCTGGTAAGTTAGCATCATTAGTAATACGGAATTTCTCTTTCAATTCATTCACATGATTATCCAACATCTCCTCTGGGCTTTTCTCTTCACCTGACAAAAACTCCTTAATATCAGATAACTTAAACTCATCCAACGAATCGGCAATGGCCAATCCTATCATATCCATTTTCGCTATTTGAGCAATACGATAGTCATAATCCTTAAGCTCCGAATTTGTAAATAGCAACTCCATAAGATTTGTATGTTTAAACAAACTAATGATTACAATATCTTTTGGATCGGGAATATCATCACTGAAAACCAAATCACGAATTCTTACTCGTACTTCCTTAACCTCTTTATCATCAACCATTGGATAAATGCGCTTAGAAAACATCCAAAGCACTTTCTTCTCTTCTACTTTCAATATCCCTGAGTCAACAACAGATTTCAGAATCTCTTCACGAAAAAACTGTCCTTTCAAACTTAAGTCTGAAATCCACTCTGTAATAGACCTCACACTTCCATACTCCTTAATATCTTCAATCACCACATCCAAGATAGGGTCGTTCAAAGGTTCTAATTTGTCTGGAATAACATTGTGCATATCGGTATCGATGCGGTGCTGAAGTGCTAAGTCCATTAATATGGCACTTGCAATTATAATATCGTATTTTGGGCTCTTTAGTTTTGGATGCAGATCACCATCCTCATTAACAGCAAGAAGCGCTACTTCCTCTGCAATATTTAAATTAATTTCTTTCATTTTAATAGTCTTTAAATAGGTTAATGTCGTTTTGTTGGATTATTCAGAAACTGCATCACTCAATGATACAAACACCTTGAATAAGCTTGAAAATCCAGAAATCTCGAATACTTCATTAATCTTATCGCTCATACAGCATAATGCAATATCTCCTTCATTTGCTCTAATCTTTTTTAAGGCTGAAAGAAAAACACGCAATCCAGAACTACTAATATAGTCTAAATCTTCCATATCCATAATGATATACTTATCACCATCTTCCAATTTTGCAAATAATTCCTCGGAAAAAGACTCGTAATTACTAGTATCTAATCTACCTTTCAATTCCAATACCGTTGCATCACCTTCTTTTCTAAACTTTAATTCCATGATCTATTTATTTTGTTTGTGTAAATATTCTAATCTCTTATACTCTAGTGTAATAACATGCAAGCATAATTATAATAAATTAACTTATATTATTTACTACTTTTATTTTTGATTGTATTTATCTTAAAACTCAATATATTATTATCATCTTGGTATTTGTATATCATATCCTCGCTTATTTTCTGCGACAACATAATACCAAGTCCTCCAATCTCTCGATCCTCCAAATTTTCAGCGCTAGTATCATTTGCTAGCTTTGTAGGATCAAATGCAAGAGCATCGTCCGATATAACAACATGAATAAGACTACCATCAAATGTCATATCCACTTCAATTTTACCGCTATTTTTGTCCAAATAACCATAAAACATTGTATTACTAATAAGCTCTTCTAGAACCAAATTTAATTGAAAAAGACTTTTCTCATCAATATCCCACTTTGCGTTCAAATCATTAATAGCCAACTCAATTAGGTCAATATCTTTCACCTTATGACCCAGTGTAAATTGGTGTTTATTGATTCTTTTTTCGCCCATTAAATTTGTGCTTTTCAGTAATAAAAATTATGTGTAAATTTAAACAATATTTCTAGGCAAAAAGTAGAAAAAATCAATTCATCTATTTTAGTAATTATGAAGATACTAAGTATTGACAATATAAGAGAAGCTGACTCATTCACCATAAAGAACGAACCCATATCTTCCATTGATTTAATGGAACGAGCAGGTACAAACTGTGCAAAATGGATTCGTAAAAAATTAAAAAAGGAACAAGATGTATTTGTGTATGTTGGGCCTGGCAATAATGGTGGTGATGGATTGGTTATTGCTCGAAAGCTATCTGAAAAAGCGTATCAAGTACACTTGATATTGGTTTTGTTTACAGAGCAGTTTTCTGACGATTTCAAAGTGAATCTAAAACGTATAAAAGGATTAAAGGATATAGAAATAATTGAGGCTAAGAGGAAAGAAGATTTACCACAAATAGGAAATAACAGCATTGTTATTGATACCCTATTTGGCTCTGGCTTAAGTCGTAAAGTAGTAGGTTTAGCCGCAGACACAATTAACCATATTAACGATAGTCAAGCGGTAGTTATTTCCATTGATATTCCCAGCGGACTATTTGCAGACCAAATAAGCTACGCTAAACAATGGGCGATAATTCATGCCGATTATACCCTGAGTTTACAATTCCCAAAGTATAGTTTTATGTTTTCCGAAACAGAACATTTTGTTGGTCAAATGCAAACTATTTCCATAGGTTTACACCCAGGTTTTATTAATAATGTGAAAGCCAAGGCACAACTTATCGAACCTATGGAGGCCGCTATGATGTTACAATCAAGGGGCAAGTTTTCGCATAAAGGAACATACGGCCATGCCCTACTTATTGCAGGAAGCTATGGCAAAATAGGAGCCGTCGTATTGGCAGCCCATGCAAGTTTACGTAGCGGACTCGGCTTATTAACAACACATATCCCCGCAAAAGGAGCTTCTATATTACAAACTGCTTTGCCTGAATGTATGCTAAGCATTGACGATAACGATAAGCATTTTAGTATATTACCTAAATTGGGCAGTTATAATGCAGTGGGTATTGGCCCTGGCTTGGGAATGGAATTGCAAAGTCAAAATGCATTGAAACTGCTAATTCAAGAGTTTAAGGCTCCAATGGTTTTTGATGCTGACGCCTTAAATATTTTGAGTGAAAACAAAACATGGTTGAGTTTTATTCCAAAAAATAGCATACTCACACCCCACCCAAAAGAATTTGAGCGATTGGCAGGAAAATCGAACGACAGCTTTGAAAGAGTGGAGAAACAGAAAACATTTGCTATCAAACATCAAGTCATTGTGGTTCTTAAAGGAGCTCATACAAGTATAGCTACACCTGATGGGCAGTTATTTTTTAACACTACTGGCAATCCTGGCATGGCCACCGCAGGTAGTGGCGATGTACTTACGGGAATTATTTTAGGACTCCTAGCCCAAAACTACTCTCCAGCCGAAGCAAGTGTTTTAGGCGTGTTTATTCATGGACTTGCTGGTGATTTCGCTGCCAAAAAGAATGGTTTTGAAGCATTGATTGCTAGAGATATCATTAAATATATGGGAAAAGCTTTTAAATCTCTTCTTTGAGAAACTGATATTTCATAAAAGATAAAAAAGTATATATTTGCCGCTCGAAAAACAGCAATATTGATTAAATATAATACACACTATAACAATGAATAACGAAATTCAATCTTTAGAAGAGCTACAGAATATAGTTGCAGATAAACCAGCCACATTAGCTTATTTTTATAATGACAATTGTGCTCCTTGCTTAAGTTTACGCCCGAAAGTGATTGATATGATAAATGAGCATTTTCCAAAAATGGAACTTCGGTTTATCAATTCCGACAAAAGGGATATTCCAGCCAATTATGGTGTTTATGACAACCCTACCCTATTGGTTTTCTTCGATCGTAAAGAGTATATTAGAGTAAGCAAATACGTTTCTACCCATCAACTAGCTGAGCAAATACAACGCTACTATGATATGATTTTTGAAGATGCATAGGATCTTCTAAATTATAAAGATGTTTTAAACCTCTATTATTTGAAGCATGAAAATCCTTATAATTCTTATCCTTTTCTTATTTTTTACAACTTCTACTAAAAAGAACGAAGTAGCGGGTTCATATCACGATTATTTTGGAAGTAGTATCCAACTAAACTCCAACCATACTTACAATTATCATTGGAGTTTATGTATGAATCATTCATGGATTCAAGGTCAATGGGAAATGAGTGATGATACGATTTTGCTGAACCCCATATTAGTTTTCGATACTATATATTATTTCGATAGCTTACAATATAAATATTCAGACTCCTTAGTTCTTTCGCTTGACTCTATCCCTGAACATATTACACCAAATAAAAATGAAGGGGTTGCCATTCTATCAGGTGGTCAAAACCTTTATGGAAGCCCACGCAAACTTTTCTATAAAGACGGTAAATTATTTAATATCGACAAAGAGGGAAAAGTACAAAGAGGGAAAAGAAAAGGCTTTATCAACGGACATAAAAAGTACCCAACATATTATTTGAGAGATAATTAGTCTTAAAACTGAAACTCCAATTGAATTCGTCCAATGTATGCATTAGAATAAGTATTGTTGTCGGCCCAGCGAAATTCTACTGTTTGACGAAAAGTGAAATCAGCTTGAATTTTAAAATTATGTTCAATGATATACTTGCTAATGCCAACAGTAAAATCTTCCATCTCCTTATTTGAATAACGAAATAAATCTTCAGGTACGGTGGTAGCATAGCGTCCTGAAAACTCCCAGTTACTAGCAAGCACATAACCCGTTTGAACGTTCATACCCCAACCAGTATAATATTGACCTGTTATGTTTCCAAACTCATCATATACAAATACACCACCATCAGTAACTAATCGTTGACCAACCTCAATCAAAAATGAGTAACCTTTAAATTTAAAAAACAAATCAGCTCCCATCAATAAAAGGTCAGCTTTTGAAGATAAGTCAACACCAATTTGTCCTCGACTTTTATAGGCCGATTTATTAAAACTAGCGTAAGCCGCAAAAGATAACTTTGGCTTTGGTTCTCGATCCAAATCAGCAAACTTATAGTCTCCTTTCTTAGTGAATTTTCCGAAAGGTAAAACCTCTAATTTTCCGCTATAGGATAGTCCTTCACTCATTCGGTTATCCAAAATACCATCTCCCGAACTTATTGCGTAAATATCTCTTATCAATACTTTTCCCAAGTAAAAATGATGGTGCAATTGAATACCCACATCTCTATCAAGCGTATAATACTTATTATAAATAGAACGATCAACAAACTGTAAGTCTCCTGATGAAACCACTCTTTCACGATTAGTTGGCAACTTCGCCTGACCAAACCAAAGGTCGAAATTGCCCATTCTATATTTAATGGTAGCATCTCTCACATAACCCCCAACAACATCATACTCAATTTTATATCGCAAATTTTTATTTACAAAATACCCATTAAATTTTAAGCGAGCACGTTTTACATAAGCTCTATTCTGAAGAACAGTAGTAGTAGGATCATACTCAAAATCCCAGCGTGTTTGAATACGTGTTCGATACTTCAAGTAGAAGGAGTTATCCTTAGTTTTAAGCTGTAAACCATTGCCTAGTTTACCATCGTATCTAATTTGTGCTGAAGCAATATTTATAACAAATAGGCTAAGAATAAGAATAATTACAGGTTTCATAAAATATAGATATGCGTCCATTATATTAGTTGGTAAAGATAACCAAATCCCCTCCCTTTAACATACAATATTCATAAAGATACGATTATTAACTAATTACAAAATACACAAAATCCTCTCCCTCATTAATTTACAGCTTAAACACAAGAAAATTACAATGTTAAAAAACTTAACTTTTTTTAACAACTAGAGTAAAATCTCAATTTCGCTATTCTCTAAATTTGTGTTCACCTTTTATCCTCTATATTAGGTATGCATAGAAAAATATAAAAAAACAGATTTATTAAGCATAAATACATGGAAAATCAAATTGATATCAAGGAATTGAATGAACGAATTCAGCGCGAGAGTTCATTTGTAGATCTTATTAGCATCGAGATGGGAAAAGTAATCGTGGGTCAGAAACAGATGGTTGAGCGACTTATGATTGGTCTTCTTTCCAATGGGCACGTTTTACTGGAAGGGGTTCCTGGATTAGCAAAAACATTAGCCATTACTTCATTAGCCAATGTTGTTGACGCCAGTTTTAGTCGTATTCAATTTACTCCAGATTTACTTCCTGCCGACTTACTTGGAACCTTGATTTACAGTCAAAAGAAAGAAGAATTTCAAACTCGGAAGGGGCCAATATTTGCCAATTTCATATTGGCAGACGAAATTAATCGTTCGCCTGCAAAGGTACAAAGTGCATTGCTTGAGGCCATGCAAGAGCGTCAGGTTACTATTGGAGATCAAACTTTCAAACTACCAGACCCATTCTTAGTATTGGCAACACAAAACCCCATTGAGCAAGAAGGAACCTATCCATTACCTGAAGCTCAGGTAGATCGTTTTATGCTAAAAGTTGTGCTTGACTACCCTTCGCGCGAAGAGGAAAAAGCCATTCTTCGTTCGCAGATAAGTAACCAAAAACCAAGCAATCAGAAAATACTTAAACCCGAAGATATAATTAGAGCTCGCGAATTGGTACGTGAGGTTTACCTAGACGAAAAAATTGAAAATTACATCACCGATATTGTTTTTGCCAGTCGCTATCCTGAAAAATATGGCTTGGAAAAATATAAGCATATGATTAATTTTGGAGGATCACCTCGTGCTACTATTAGTATGGCCTTAGCGGCAAAAGCCTATGCATTTATCAAACGTCGTGGCTATGTGATTCCTGAAGATGTGCGTGCCGTATGCCCTGATGTAATGCGACATCGTATTGGATTGACCTATGAAGCAGAAGCAGAAAATATTACCTCAATTGATATTATAAGTGAGATTTTGAATACTGTTGAAGTACCTTAGCCCTTCGACTACGCTCAGGAACCAATCGACTCCGCCGAAGAAGAATTGGACTTTGATTAAAGATTCGCATTCATACAGAATAGTATTTAAGCATTATCACAATAACGATGGAAACTAAGGATATACTTAAAAAAGTACGGAAGATAGAAATTAAAACTCGGGGCTTATCGCATCAGATTTTCTCGGGTCATTATCACTCTGCTTTTAAAGGTCGTGGGATGGCGTTTAGCGAAGTGAGGGAGTATCAATACGGCGATGATATAAGAAATATAGACTGGAATGTTACCGCACGCTTCAACCATCCATTTATCAAAGTATTTGAAGAAGAACGGGAGATGACCGTTATGCTACTAATTGATGTAAGTGGCTCCAACGACTTTGGTAGTCGGAAGAATTTCAAGTCAAATGTAATAACCGAAGTGTCGGCAATACTAGCATTCTCTGCCATTCAAAACAATGATAAAGTAGGAGTGATTTTCTTTAGTAGCAAAGTAGAACGTTTTATTGCTCCTGCAAAAGGTCGTACTCATATTCTTCGAATCATTCGCGAAATGATCAATTTCAAAGCCGAAGAAAGAGGAACTAATATTGAGGAAGCACTTCGCTACTTGACAAATGCGGTGAAAAAGAAATGCACTGCTTTTATTCTTTCCGATTTTATGGACTTGAATTATGCCAAGGCATTAAAAATTGCATCTCGTAAACATGACCTTGGAGCTATTCGTATTTTTGATGAACGCGAAACAGAGTTACCAAACCTGGGCTTAATAAAACTTGTGGATGCTGAAACTGGTCGAGAGCACTGGGTTGATACCGCAAAATCACGTATTCGAGAAAACTATCGTCAACACTACTTAAATCAAACACAAACAACTCAAAAACTATTTCGTTCAGCAGGTGTTGACTCTGTGGATATTAATACTCAAGACGACTATGTAAAGCCTTTGATTAAGCTATTCAAAATGAGGGAAAGTAGATTTTAATTTATTAAAAATGAATACTACAAAAAGAAAAATATATAATTGGCCCAACAGCTTTTGGAAATTGGCATTAATGCTTTTATTCATCAGCCTACAAAGTGTGCTTCATGCCCAAAGTTTGTTTTCGGCTCCTGAGATAAAAGCTGAAGCCTCGATTGACACAAACAGTATAATGGTAGGTGAGCAAACACATATTCATTTACGTATTACAAGCCCAAAAAACATACTAATTCATTGGCCAATTATCGAAGATACTTTAAGTAAAAATGTTGAGGTGATTCGAAACTCCAGCGTTGACACCATATTTATTAACGATAAAGATTTAATTACATTAAATCAAACCATTACTATCTCTTCTTTCGACAGCGGCTTATTTGTAATACCTCCATTTTACTTTCATTTTGGTGCTCATGATAGTATTCAAGAATTGATAAAGAGTGAGGCCCTAATACTTGAAGTTAAAAATGTACAAGTAGATTTAAACAAAGAGATAAAAGATATTAAACCTATTTTAGATGAACCATTGACATTCAAAGAAATACTACCTTACATATTGATTGCCTTGGGAATTATACTAGCTATAATTTTGATTATCTACATAGTTCGTCGCCGCAAGCAAAACAAACCTCTGTTTAGCATGCCACAAAAGCCCCAAATACCTGCTCATATTGTTGCCTTACAAAAGCTTAACACCTTGACAGAAAAAAAACTATGGCAAACAGGCAGCAGCAAAGAGTTTTATTCAGAATTAACTGACATTATAAGAGAATATATGGAAGGTCAATTTCATTTTGGGGCACTGGAAATGATAAGTGATGAGATATTACAAGAACTTAAAAATCATGATTTAAATGATGACTTGTATATTGAAACCCGTAACACATTACAGTCGGCTGACTTAGTAAAATTTGCAAAAATTGAGCCTTTGGCTGATGAAAACAATAAAGCGCTAAAATGGGGCTATTGGTTTGTAAATACTACCATGCCTGAAGAGCAAAATACAGAAGAGCAAAAGGAGAACAAAACTGATGTGAAACCTGTTAAACCTGCTCAGTCATGATATACTATCTAAAAAGTCTAAGTTTCGCACAGCCATATTGGTTTTTACTATTGGCATTGATACCTATTTTTGTATTTTTTTACATCAAACGAAGAAACAAGCAAAAAGCTAGCATTCAAATATCAAGCACTGCTTGGCTAGATGATAAACCTGAAAAAACTATTCGTCAGCGATTACTATTTTTACCATTTAGCCTTCGAATGCTTGCTTACATTTTCTTAGTAATTGTAATGGCGCGACCCCAGTCAGCCTTACAACGTAAAAAAGTAAATATCGAAGGCATCGATATAATCATGGCTTTGGACGTGTCTGGAAGTATGCGCGCAATGGACCTTAAACCTAATCGTTTGGAGGCAGCAAAAGAGGTTGCTCAAATATTTATTGACAATCGTCCCAATGACCGCATCGGACTGGTGGTTTTTAGTGGCGAAGCTTTTACCCAATGTCCACTCACAACTGACCATAAAGTATTAAAAGATTTGTTCAAACCCATCCATAGCGGCATGATTGAGGATGGCACTGCAATAGGTGACGGTTTAGCAACAGCCATCAACCGTATTAAGGATAGTGAAGCAATTAGCCGCGTACTTATTCTTCTTACTGATGGTGTGCAAAACAGAGGGTCAATAGACCCTGTTTCAGCAGCAGAAATCGCCAAAACATATGGCATCCGAATATATACCATTGGATTGGGAAGTAAAGGAACAGCACCTATGCCTGTACAAACTGCTTTTGGCGAGCAAACTGTGAATGTGCCAGTACAAATTGATGAAGAAATACTCAAAAAGGTAGCATTAGCAACTGATGGCAAGTATTTTAGAGCAACAAGTAATCGGAATCTTGAGATAGTGTATCAAGAAATTGACCAACTGGAAAAATCTAAAATTGATGTGGATATTTTTCAAAATAAATATGAGGAATTCCTTCCTTTTGCCCTAATTGCTTTAGGATTATTCCTTTTGGAACTATTATTAAAACTTAGTATTTTCAGAACAAAACCATAGTATTTGATAAAGATATAATTATAAACAATGAAGATATTTCAATTTCAAAACGACATATATTTATACGGATTATTCCTAATTCCAGTATTTGTATTGTTTTGGGTAATCATTCGTCGAAACTATCGCAAAAATCTTGAAAAATTTGCAGACGCTGGTTTACTTGAACGCTTGATGCCAAATGTTTCTATTAGAAAAAAGAATTGGAAATTTGCATTTCTAATGTTCGCTCTAATTAGTATAATCTTCACCCTAGCAAACCCTCAATTGGGCTCCAAAATTGAGAAAGTACAACGTGAGGGAATCGACATGATTATTGCAGTGGACATTTCTAACTCTATGCTTTGTGAAGATATAAAACCCAATCGATTAAGCCGTGCAAAAAGAGCCATCTCAAAGCTCGTGGACAAGCTACAAGGCGACCGTTTAGGACTAATTGTTTTTGCTGGAGAGGCATATACCCAGTTGCCAATTACAACAGACTATAGTGCGGCAAAAATGTTTTTATCTACCGTTAATACAGACTATATTAGTACACAAGGCACATCCATTTCTCGAGCAATCGAATTAGGACGTAGTACATTTAAAGAAATGTCGGAGGATGTACAAGTAGGGAAACGTAATCGAGTAATTGTGATAATAACCGATGGTGAAGACCAAGAAAAAGGTGCAATTGAACAAGCTGAAAAGGCAGCTAAAGAAGGTATCATTATATATACTATTGGTATGGGAACTGAAAAAGGTGGCCCTATCCCACTCTATCGTAATGGCCGAATGACCGGTTACAAAAAAGATCGTGAAGGTCATACAGTGATTACTAGACTCAACCAAATAGAGTTGCAAAAGATTGCATCTAAAGGCAATGGAATATTTGTTAGAGCAAATAGTAGTAAAGTAGGACTAAATAAGGTACTTGATGAAATAAATCAGCTCGACAAACAAGAAATAGAATCACAATCTTTTAAAGATTATGACAGTCATTTTCAAATATTTGCATTTTTAGCCATCCTTTTTCTACTATTGGATTTATTGCTTAGTGAACGAAAAGGAAAACTAATAAGTAAAATCAATCTTTTTGATTAGTAAAAAGCACAAAAATGAATACTATAATAAAAATCGGATTATTGTTTATGTTATCAAGCTTTCTAGGCATGACATTAAATGCCCAAGAGAATAAAGTACTAAAGCACACCCGAGAAGGAAACGAGAATTATAATAAGGCAGATTATAAGGAAGCTGAAGTTAACTACCGTAAGGCATTAGAGTTGGACCAAAATCATTTTACGGCACAATACAACCTTGCCAACAACCTCTATAAGCAAGGGCAGTATAAAGAAGCTACTGAACAATATTCGCAATTGGCTGAGCTCGCACCAAACGACGATATTAAAGCTAATATTTTCCATAATTTGGGCAACTCCTTATTACAAGAGAAACAATATGATAAAAGTGTTGAAGCCTATAAAAACGCCTTGAAACTTAGACCAAATGATGATGAATCGCGTTATAATTATTCCTACGCTAAAGCCATGCTAAAAAAACAGCAGGAACAGGAAAAGAAGGATAAGGATAAGGATAAAAATAAGGACAAGGACAAGGATAAAGATAAGGAGAAGAAGGACGAAGATAAGGATAACAAGGATAAGGATAATAAGGATAATAAGGATAAGGACAAGGATAAAGACGAGGATAAAGGTAAGGACGAAGATAATAAGGACGGGGATAAAGATAAAGACCAAAAGCAAGACTCCTCTGATAAACAAGAAAAAGACGAAAAGGATAAGAAGGAGCAACAACAGCCTCAAGAGCAAAAAATATCGAAGAAAGAAGCTGATCGAATGCTTAAAGCTATGCAGCAGAAAGAGAAAGACACAAAACAGAAGTTGGATCGTAAAAAAGTTAAAGGCACACCTGCTAAAACAGAAAATGATTGGTAAAATCTAGAGGAAAAAAGATTTAACATATATAAGAATGAAAATTAAAAACTACATATTAATTGGACTACTGATGTTAGGCTCTACTTCACTATGGGCTCAAGGCGTAAAGTTTACAGTAGAAGCACCAACCATGGTTGAGGAAGGTAGTCAATTCCGTATTACCTATCGAATAAATGCGGATGTGGAAAAATTTCATGAACCAGAATTTACTGAAATCGAACTACTTGGTGGACCAAGCCAATCATCATCTTATAGCACACAAATTATTAATGGGCGTGCTAGTCAATCAATCGAAAGATCCTATAGCTATTTTGTGCGAGCAACAAAAAAAGGAGTTTTCGTAGTTCCAAAAGCTGGTGCTACTGTTAATGGTAAGAAGTACGTATCGTCTAAATGGACTGTTAGCGTGGTTGAATCAAAAGGAGGAAGCTATAAAAAAGCAAGCGACAAAGCCATTGCATCAAACAATCCTAAAGAATTTAAGCCTAAAGGTAGAGTATTTGTACGTACTAAAGTTAGCAAACGAAGCGCCTATATTGGAGAACCCATAATACTTGTTCAAAAACTATACTCCAAAGAACGAATAGCCAACATTACCGACATGAAAGAGCCAAGCTATACTGGTTTTTGGAAAGAAAGCATTGATATTGGTGATTTGCAATTGACCAAAGAAAAGCTAAATGGCGAAACTTATCATGTAGTAGTTTTACAGAAATACATACTCTTCCCTCAGAAATCAGGGAAACTAAACATAGGTTCTTTTGGTTTGGATGTCATAGTTCAAATAATCAAGACTCGTAATGCACGCGACCAAATGGAACAGATGATGTATGGCAATAAAGTACGGTATTATGCCAATGAAACATTAAAACTAAAGTCGGCAACTATTAAGCTAAAAATAAAAGCCTTACCAGCAGGAAAACCTACAAACTTTACAGGCTTAGTTGGTTCATTTACCATGGTCGCAAGCGTTGATAAGACAGAGCTACAGGCAAATGACGCTTTTAATTTAAGAATTAAAATAAAAGGAAAAGGCAATATCTCTTTACTCGAAGCTCCTAAGCTTAATTTCCCACCAGACTTTGAAGTTTACGACCCAAAAGTGTCTCAAAAATCAAGCACCTCTCCTTCAGGCATGTCAGGAAGTAAAACATTTGAGTATCTAATCATACCCCGGAACGAAGGCGATTTCAGTATTCCTTCTGTTAAGTTTAGCTTTTTTAATCCACGCACAGGCAAGTATCAAACACTATCATCCGACATCTTCTATATTAAAGTTGGCAAGGGAAATGCTGAAAATATCACTGGAGTAAATTCAAGCAATGTCAATCGCGACGAAATTAAATATTTAGGTAAAGACATTCACTATATAAAAACTAGCAATACCAAACTCAAGCCCATTGGTGATACAAGCTTTAATTCTCTTGGTCATTTTTTATACCTTTTATTAGCTCCATTGATGGCCTTAGCAATTATTATTTTCTATAAAAAGAATAATACAAAGCGATCCAATAAAAGTCTTATGCGTAATAAAAAAGCAACAAAAATTGCTCATAAACGACTAAAAAATGCTAAGAAACTTTTGTCCTCAAACGACCAAGAAGCTTTTTATAAAGAAATATCTGATGTGCTTTGGGGTTATCTGGGTGATAAATTCAATATTAGTTTATCCGAACTTTCCATAGAGTCCACACAGGAGAGATTAAACGGAAAAGGTGTTGACCCTAGCATTATCATTGAAATAACAAGCATATTAAACTCATGTGAATATGCATGTTATGCACCAGACACACAATCAAATGGCATGGAGCATACCTACGATCTGGCTTTAAATATTATTAGTAAAATTGAAAAATCGTTGAAATAATGAAGAATATAAAACCATTAGTACTGATACTGCTTTTCTTTGTTCCAATGATATTATTGGCAGATGGAGCAAAAACCTTATTTCAAAAAGCAAACGATAGCTATGAAAAACAAGATTATGATTCAAGCATTTCGATTCTAGATTCACTGCTTGGGATGGGACTGGAATCATCTGATCTATATTATAATTTGGGCAATGCTTGGTTTAAGAAAAACGAGATTCCAAAGGCTATTCTAAACTATGAAAAAGCAAAAATACTGGAGCCAAACAATGATGATATTAATTATAACTTAGCTCTGGCAAACACTATGATTGCGGACAAAATTGAGCCAATTCCAGAGTTTTTTATTAAAAAATGGTGGAACACTTCCTTACGCTATTTTAATGAAGCTCAATGGACAATAATTAATATTTTCAGCTATAGTATCCTTCTTATTTTTGTGATAGTATTCTTTATTACACAATCAAAATCCACCAAACAAAACACATTCTATTTGGGTATCGTTTTTTTAATAATTAGTATCACAACAGGTTTTTACGGATTTCAAAGTAGTAAAATAAAAAAAATGCATAAAACAGCCATTATTTTTACACCTACAGTAAATGTAAAAAGCTCTCCCAACGAAAATGCAAATACTATATTTGTGATTCATCAAGGTACTAAAGTACAGCTTGTGGATAAATTAAAAAACTGGCGTCGTATAAAGCTAGCCAATGGCAGCTTGGGTTGGATATCGGTTGATGATTTTGAAAAAATTTAGCCTTAAACATCCTTATAAAATGCAGGATACTTTTCAATAGCTTTTTTTCATATCACTATTTTAAGTAGTTTTGATACAAATTACAAAGCCTAATTATGCGATTAAAGTACGATAAAAAGTCAGGCATGTCTCCTTGGCGTGAGCATATGCACGAAATTATTTTCGAAGCAGATACTCCTGCTGGAAAACGATTTGATATTACACTCCTAATATTGATACTATTAAGTGTTGCTGTAGTTTTTGAAGATAGTGTGCGAGGCAATTCACCAGAACTTAAACAAATATTATATTATGCAGAGTGGTTTTTCACTGTGATTTTTAGTATGGAATACTTTCTACGCATCTACACCATTAAAAAGCCCAGTAATTACATATTTAGTTTTTATGGTATCATCGATTTATTAAGTATTCTGCCCGCTTTTATTGGTTTACTATTTGCAGGAACTCAATATCTTGCCATCATTCGCATGCTTCGTTTACTTCGAGTATTTCGTGTGCTGAAATTAGTTCAGTTTGTGGGGGCATCCAATACTTTATTAACATCCATCAAGCAATCAAGACATAAAATAGGCGTTTTCTTTTTATTTGTCTCCATCACCGTTACCATTGTAGGATCAATTATGTACCTTGTCGAAGGCGCCGATGCTGGTTTTACATCTATTCCTCGAAGCATCTATTGGGCTATAGTAACACTTACCACCGTAGGATATGGAGATATTGCTCCTGTAACTCCATTTGGGCAGGCAATTGCTTCCTTGGTTATGCTACTTGGTTATGCCGTGATTGCTGTTCCAACTGGTATTATCACTTCCGATTTTTTGGCCCAAAACAAACAAAAATGTACAAATACCAATACTCATTCATGTAAAAATTGTCATTTTAATGAACATGATGATGATGCAATATATTGTAAAAAATGCGGGGATAAACTGTAGCTTATGAATAGCTTTGTTTTCATAATCGTTTTTGTCTTTTTTGGATTAAACATTCATGCTCAACAAAATGACACCTCATTTTCAAAACAAGAACTGTTTGACAGCCTATTAGTGGAAGGTGTTCGTGAATTTGACATCCCTTTCAAACAACGAAACTATTCAAAGGCAATTAATGTTTTGGAAGAAGCAGTGCAAATAAAACCAGAGAATGCCAATGCTCATTATTATTTGGGATATGCATACAGCGGGCTAAATGCTCAGTATGCTAAGAAACTTCCTTTGAGAAATAAAGAATTATGCATTAAAGCGAGTTTCGAAATGCAAAAAGTAATTAAACTCGACTCCACCTATGCACCCAAACTCATACTGAGTCCTTATTCCAAAATCACTTCCGAATGGGGATCATTAGCCCTTATGTATTTGTATAATGACGACTTAGACTCCATGAAATGGGCATTCGAGAAAGGAAAAAAACAAGGGGGATTTAGCAATTTCATGATAGCTTTTCATCGATTGCTACTCAATCAGTGTGAAAAAGATGCCATACTATTTTCTTACGGTGATGATAGTTACTGGAACTTAATGTATGTGCAATACTATGAAAACTACCGTAGTGATGTAGCGGTAATTGACCTTGGCCTTCTAAATACCCAATGGTACCAGCAATTAATAAATAATCAAAAGGTGTTGGAATTTACACAATCTCCTAAAGCTGAGAATAATTACTACCTGGTGCCATTTAAAGATAGCATTATAAATATTCCTATAGTTAAATCAAGCGAAGCTTTCCTTTGGAATTTTAAAGCACATGGCAGCAATCCTTTTTACCTATATTATGGTGATGTGGCAATGAAAAATATCCTTATTGAAAATCAATTTCGACGCAACATATACTTTACCAAAGGTGTTGCAGAGTCATCGCTCTACAATATGAAGAGCCAATTTGAAAACCAAATTCTACTAAACTGGCTAAACCCACTTGGGAAAAGTGAAATGGGTCAAAAAGAGTTTAATCAATTTGCTCAAACAAGCCTTCATCTTGCTCCCTTATGTAATCAAAACTCTGTGGAGGAACGACAATTTTTAGACAATCAAAGATTAGCCATAGCCTCACGAATTTATTACGATTGGTCAAGCGAAAATAATAAGGAAAATGCGCACTTGCTAATGCGCCTTTTGGGAGAAATAGCTCCTGCAAAAAAATATCCCTATAAAGCTGAAAACAAGATAATAATGAATCAATTTAGGCGAGTAATTATGGAAGACTATTAATACTTCTCTAAAGTGATTTTCTAGCTCAGCCAGCATGCTTCAATACTTAATATTTGATTCTACAATCACAAGCTGCATAGAAAAATAGCGTACATTTGTCGTTCAAAAATTCATCAATAATTCAATATAATGGAACAGTATTTTAAAAAATTCAGAGAGCATACTATTGGTTTTAATCAAACCTATACCACTCCATATGGAGAACAAAAAATGATTTATGCTGACTGGGTTGCTAGTGGTCGATTATATAAAGACATTGAGGATATTATCTCGCACCGATTTGGTCCTTTTGTGGCAAATACTCATACTGAAACAAGTGAAACAGGCACCATTATGACCAAGGCCTATCACCATGCCAAAGATATTATTCGTAAGCATGTAAATGCCTGTGAAAACGATATCTTAATAAACTCTGGTTTTGGAATGACGGGTGTTGTGAATAAACTACAACGAATATTGGGATTAAAAAACTGTGCTGATTATGACCCACAAACAAAACAATGCACTCCAAAAATTGATCGACCAGTGGTTTTCATTACTCATATGGAACATCACTCAAACCATACTTCATGGTACGAAACCAATGCCGATGTGGTACTAATTGAAGCAGGAGATGATTTATTAGTTGACTTGGACAAGCTACGAAAAACAGTAGAACAATATAAAGATAGAGAATTAAAAATAGGCGCTTTTACAGCCTGTTCAAATGTAACAGGAGTAGAAACCCCCTATCACGAAATGGCGCAAATAATGCATGAGAATGAAGGGCTGTGCTTTATCGATTTTGCCGCCTCCGCTCCTTATGTAGATATGAATATGCACCCCGAAAATAAGCTTCAAGCATTGGATGCTATTTTCTTTTCTCCACATAAATTTCTTGGTGGACCAGGATCGTCAGGGGTGCTTGTTTTCAACAAAGAACTATATAATAACAACTGCCCTGATCAGCCAGGTGGTGGCACCGTCGATTGGACCAATGCATGGGGCGAATACAAATACTCTGATAATATTGAAGCTCGTGAGGATGGTGGAACACCTGGCTTCTTGCAAGCTATTAAAACAGCGCTTTCCATTGAATTGAAAGATAAAATGGGTGTGGACAATATTCGTAAACGTGAACATGAACTAATGGAGATTGTATTTGAACATCTTCCAAAAGTTAAAGGCATTAATATTCTGGCTGACAATGTAAAAGAGCGTGTTGGCGCGGTCTCATTCTATATCGACAATGTACATTTTAACTTAGTAGTAAAACTGTTAAACGATCGATTTGGCATTCAGGTGCGTGGCGGTTGTGCCTGTGCTGGGACATACGGACATATACTTTTAGATGTTTCCTATGACGAGTCTAAAAATATAACTGATATGATTGATCAAGGTGATTTATCAAAAAAACCAGGATGGATTCGACTATCGGTACATCCTACCATGACAAATGAGGAGCTGATTTTTATTTGCGATGCCATCGAACAAATTGCAATAAAGCACGAAGATTGGAAAAAGGATTATGTGTATGATCCACAATCAAATGAGTTTACTCACAATAATTTTGTAGGAAAAGAACGTATTCAAGTGGCTAGTTGGTTCGATTTTTAATAATTAAAGTTACATATTGGCGAGAGTTTGGTAAACAACTAAACTCTCGCTTTTAGTTTACACCATGCCAAATACAATTGAGAAAGTTAATAAGCCACTTGCCACCTATACACTAGCTTTCTTCTCTATGTTTTTTTGGGGCATGTCCTTTGTTTGGATAAAGATTGTATATCAATATTACGACCCTCTAACTACAATTTTTATTCGCTTGGTGGTTTCCTCTGCCCTATTGATTTTGTTGGCACTACTCTATAAAATCCCAATACTCCCCAAGCAAAAAGATTATAAAGCATTTTTATTTCTAGCTTTCCTCGAACCCTTTATCTATTATATTGGGGAGAGCTTCGGTATTCAAAGAGTATCATCTTCAGTGGCTGCAATAATGATTGCCACTATTCCCATCGTCACACCTGTATTTGCCTACTTCAAGCTCAAAGAAAGATTGAGCTTAATGAATTTTGTAGGAATATTTGTCTCCTTTATTGGAATCCTACTCATGATTCTTAAACCAGACCTTAGTTTAGAATATTCTTTAATAGGAATACTTCTTTTATTACTTGCCGTATTTGCAGGAGCATATTATACCATACAGCTAAAACCACTTTCCAATAAATACAATCCTATAACCATAATTATCAGTATGAACGTGATAGGTAGTTTCTACTTCCTACCCTTTTTCCTTTATTTCGAATATGACAAATTTATACAAGTAATTCCCAATATGGAATTAATAACCGCCTTAGCAGAGCTTATCCTCTTTTCATCCATTATGGCCTTGGTTTTCTTTGTAAAAGTTGTTGAGCGTATTGGCCCAACAAAAACAGCAGCATTTACCAATTTTATTCCTGTAGTAACCGTTATCGCTGCTTGGTTTCTTCTTCCCGAAGAAATAATCACTCCTAAAATGTTGACTGGTATATTTGTAGTTACAATTGGAGTGTTTATTGCCCAGATAAAGTTCAAGAGAAAAAAAACAATCTAATCCTCTAACATTCATATTTTAAAACCATCCTATTATACAGTAGATTATTAAAATAGTAGTTTCAATTATTAGGCAACTATCACATACTCCCATTTGTGAATATTTTCTTTACTATCTAGCTATCTTATTTCTTAACTTTGCCAGTGCACTCATAAATAATAACATGCGCATAAGTATTACCATAATACTATTCATACTCAGTATTAACATTTTTGCTCAGGGCAAGCGTGTTTACAATACAACACGCATATCTATAGAGCCAAAAATTGATGGTATTCTAAATGATGCTGCATGGCAAGGCGACAATTGGCAAGGTGATTTCACACAAAGAGAACCCCATGACGGGGCAAAGCCAAGTCAAAAAACTACTTTCAAGGTATTATTTACTGACGATTTTATTTATGTTGCAGTAAAATCCTTCGACACACAAGCCGACAGTATAGATAGTCGGTTGACGCGGCGCGATAATGACGAAGGTGATTTGGTGGGAGTTCATTTTGATAGCTACCACGATTTGCGTACCTCATTTAGTTTTATGGTAAATGCTGCAGGAGTAAAATCCGATGTTTTATATAGTAATAATGGCGATAGTGAAGACCAAAATTGGAATCCAATATGGTATGTAAAAACCACAAAAGATACAAAAGGATGGTATGCTGAAATAAAAATCCCTTTGAGTCAACTGCGATTTTCGAAAAAAGATAATAAGGTATGGGGCTTTAATGTGGCCCGATATATATACCGTAACGAGGAGCTATCGTTCTGGAATCCAATTCCAACCACAGCCTCAGGTTGGGTGTATGACTATGGTGAACTACACGGAATTGCCAACTTAAAGCCCAAGCGAATTTTAGAAATCGCACCCTATGTTTCATTAGGTATTGAAACATCAGAGAAAGAAACAGGAAATCCTTACGCTACAGGTAGTGAGCTTCTTTACGGTATAGGATTGGATGGGAAAATAGGGCTTACCAATGATTTTGTTTTGGATTTTACTTTCAATCCTGATTTTGGACAAGTAGAATCCGACCCATCAGAAATGAACCTTACAGCCTTTGAGACCTACCAACAAGAACAACGACCTTTTTTTATTGAAGGTAGCAATATTTTAGACTTTGAAGTTAACCCAGGTAATCACGATCAAGATAATTTATTCTACTCTCGGCGCGTAGGACGTATTCCACAGCATTATCCAGCTATTACCGCAAATGAATACATTAACTTTCCCATGTTCACAAAAATACTTGGCGCATTAAAGGTAAGTGGTAAAACTAAAAATGGGCTTTCAGTGGGCATTATGGAAAGTATTACAAGAGAAGAAAAAGCAACTATTTCGTTAAAAGGTGAAGAGCGTAAAGAAACTGTTGAACCTCTTACAAACTATTTTGTTGCCCGCGTACAAAAGGACTTCAATAAAGGCAACTCCATTTTGGGTGGGGAAATTACTTCGACCAATCGAAATATAAAAAATAATGACCTACTATTTCTTCCAAAAAATGCCTTTAGTGGAGGTCTTGATTTTACACAATACTGGAAAGACCGCAAATATTTTTTGAGGGTAAATGCTGTTGCCAGTAATATCAATGGAGATTCCTTAGCGATGATTGACCGTCAAACAGCCTCACAACGGTACTATCAGCGACCTGACGCTACCTACTTAAAATTAGATTCTTCGATTACTTCTCTATCAGGCTATGGAGGAAATTTTTCGCTTGGCAAAAGCGTATCAAAAGGACTAAGCTATGATGTAAACCTTAGCTGGCGCTCTCCAGGCCTTTCCCTCAACGATATTGGTTATTTGCGCAATGCCGACAAACTCGTACAATCTGCCAGTGTAAATTATGCTATAACTGAACCTAAATCATTTTATCGAAGTATCGAAATGGGCTTAGTTCAATGGCAGGCATGGGATTTTGGTACTAATCCTATTTTTAGCGGTGGTTTTGCTTATGCAAATATTACTTTTAAGAATCAATACTCTCTTTCATTACAATCCAATATTGATTATAATCTGCACGACAATAATAAATTACGTGGAGGCCCCTCATTTTACGAGCCTGGATCAGCATATATACGATTCAATATAGAAACCAATCAAACAAAAAAGTTTTATCTGGATTTTGGCTCACGCCAACAATGGGGACAGTATGGAGCCTCAAGAGTTAATGCCTGGGATGCTGGTTTTACTTACCGACCCATCGATGCTGTTTCCTTTGCATTTCACCCAAACATATATTTTACTAGCAACGATTTGCAATATATTGATGAAAGCAGTTTCAATGGTGAGGCAAGATATATTCTTGGACAAATTGACCAAACTACCCTACGCCTACGCCTATATTTAAATGTCAACATTACACCCGACTTAACTATTCAGTACTTTGGGGCTCCATTTTTTAGCTCTGGAAAATTTACTAATTTTAAAAGAGTAGACCAAGCTTCAGCTAGCGATTATAATGCTCGAACACATGAGTTTACCAGCAATGAAATTGTATTTAACAACACAAGCAACACATACGATATTGATGAAAATCAAGATGGAACTATTGATTATTCTATTGGGAACCCTAATTTTAATTTCAAACAATTTCAATCTAATCTAGTAATTCGTTGGGAATTTATACCTGGCTCTATGGTTTATCTTGTATGGACTCAAAATAAAACTAATTATGATGGGCTGGGAACATTTGACTTTAGTGATGATATGAATCAACTATTTAGCACGATTCCTACAAATGTATTTATGGTAAAACTAAGCTACCGTTTTTATTAATAAGCACTCAATTAAGATCACAAATCTGATTAAAACTTTGTTTCAATAAAAGGGTACTCTTCGAATCGGGAGCGTAGTCAGGCATAGTTTTAGATGCAAGCTGTGCTTGCATAAACTGTATGTCAAAAGGAATTTCCCCAATAACTGTAATATCATTTACTATACAATATTCCTTTAACTGATTTGTCATTTCAATATTCAAATCACTTTTATTTATCAAACAAACCGAGGGAACATCATAGCGCTTGGCAAGTTGTATTGATTTATGCAAGTCGTGAATTGCACTTGGAACAGGCTCAACCACCACCACCGTTAAGCTAGAGAGCGCAATAGCCGAAGCAACAGCAAATCCCATAGCTGGAGGCCCATCAATAAGAATCATATCTGTTTTTTTATCTTGAGCCAATTCACGGGCTCGTTCACGAAGAATCGTAATCAAGCTTCCATTAAGGTCTTCACCTAGAGCCAACTGAGCATAAAACAAATCTCCATATCTACTTTCTGCCAATCCCCATATATTTTTTTCGCTTTGTACATACTCAATGGCACTCACAGGACATGCTTTATGGCATAGGTTACATGCTTGACAATGTTCCTCTTTTATTTGATAAATACCATAGGGATTAATAATCGCATCAAAGTGGCACATCGCTTTACACAAACCACAACGAATACATTCATCCTCCTCAATTCGTACCCTTTGCATAGTTTCAGCAATGGTCGTCTCTTTGGTTTTGGCATTCAGCAATACCCGTAAATCAGATGATTCCGTATCGCAATCAACTAATATCAAATCTTTTGCAAAGGATGCAAAAGCAGCACTTATTGCGGTTTTACCAACACCTCCCTTAGCTGCAATTATACTAATCTGTTTCATGCTTGCCCCTCCTTCACTCCTGCTCGAATTTTATCAAACACACTTACAAACAACTGCTTCAAATGAGCATCCTGCTGCACAATTATTTCTCCACAACTATGCAAGTCAGCATACTTTCTATTATAAGGAATATCTGCTAAAACTAAAATATTTTCTTCTTGCAAATACTCAAATAGACCATCATCTCCTAAACCCGATTTATTAATCAAAACACCAAATCGCTTTTCCATATTTAAAAGAAGCTGAATATTCGCTTCAAGATTCCGTTTTCCAGCCTTGCCTTGCTCAGCTAGCAACACTACAAAATCAGCATCTCTAACCGATTCGGCAAAAGGATACGAACTACCAGGTGGCGTATCAATTATACTAATTGCATCATCTTTTATATGTTCGTTAACCTCCTGAATAATGGGACTAGCCAAGGGACGAATTGCATACATTCTCCCCTCAATAAAACGATCTTTATCAAGTGCGTAAGAAGACACTTTTCCCAAAGCCTCTGTACGCTCCGAAATCGCATTATCATTACATGCATATACACATGCGCCACAAGAAGTACAATAATCGTCCAACACCTTGATATGGCCCGCATCCTTTATCATCAATATAGAATCAAAAGCGCAGTAATGAACACATCGTCCACAAAATGTACAAGCATTTTGGTCTATCTCAGGAATACGAACATTGACTACAACCTCTTCAGCCTGAGGTAATTCTTTTATATAATGGTATATATTAGGAACCTGAATATGCTCATCCACTAGAGTGCACGCCTCCTCAATGATGTCTTTTATAGCGTAAAAAAGATTCACTGCAACTAGGGTTTTACCTACACCTCCCTTGGTGGATGCTATCGCAATTTTCAAATCCTAACTTTAATAATTAACAATTTGTGCTACCATGACAATCATTCGCACCAGTTACCAATGTCTCTTGAATATAATCCTCCACTAACTCATGTAAACTTTTAGGCTGAGCACCAGTATGAACTGTTATACCATTGGCACGAAAAATATCCACTGCTTTTCCTCCAATTCCTCCAGCAATTACTTCTTTTACCCCTTGACTTGCTAAAAAATTAGGATATGAACCAGGAGTATGCTCTGGAGGATTCAATACTTCCTCTCGAACAATCTTATTGTCTTCAATACTAATTACTGCAAATTGCTCACAATGTCCAAAATGAACGCTTAATTTGCCTTGAGCTAATGGAATGGCTATCTTTATTTTCATATCTTTATATTTTATTATTTCTTCAATAAGGTTAATCTACTAATATTTTTTTAACAACGCTCCCCTTCTCTTGTCATACTTGTATCACAATCTGGGCAATCCATTTTACGACAAGGGTGACCTGGTTTATGCGAAATTCGTTTTCCACATTGTTCGCACACACAAAAACCATTATTATTATCTTTATGGTTGCGCCGATGATAATTGTGGCTTCTTTTAGGTTGTTTTCTCAAATCATCATTAATATGTAATAAATCTGATGATTTACAATTGGGGCATTCTTGTTTTTCTTGGAGGTCATGTACCTGAAACACAGTATTACACTTCATGCAACGAAACCACTCATGTTCAAATTCAACCTGACCACCTACAATCTCTATTCGTAAAGAGTTTACTAATGCTTGAGCCAATTTTTTTCGAGCCGAATCATAAATACGTGTCAGTGTAGGTCGTGAAACCTCCATTCGTTTTGCCGCATCTACCTGATTCATATACTCATTATCAAGCAAGCGTACTGCCTCATACTCCTCTACCAATAAGAAAACAACCTCATCAGATTTGGTTTTCTTCCCTATGGGAACAAAACCCTTGTTTAGTGGTGGGTATTCAACTTTTCTATAACGCGCTTGTCTTGGCATATTTTATATATTTGGCTGCAAATTTAATGAACATTTGTTCATGTAATCAAACTATTTTTGTTAATATGTAGCTTTTCAAAAATATTTAATTATGGTAATATTCATATAGTTAGATGTTAAAAAAACGAATTAAAAATATATCACAAAAAAGCCAATAATTATCATTTTTTTTCTATTTTTGTACTTATTCGTTTTAATATAATTTTTATATATAAATGAGTTTGTTTAATGAAGCAATGTACTAAGTTCTTATTTAGTATTATTACGCATTAAACCTTTAATAATTATTATTGTCAGAAATGACGCAACTATTGACTCATTATTTAGGTCTATCAGTCAAAGACGCATATATTTACTATAACAACTAACACCTAAAAGGTTATGAAACCATCAAGACACCTTATTATTGCTGCATTTTTCAGTTTTATACTGTTTAGTAGTTTTACTAAAATTGTTCCCGACCAGCGACTTATTGATTATTTAGGAGCTGAGAAAGTTGCTAATATTCAAGAGAGCAGTCCCGATTTAATTGCATATTACAACTTCTACCTTGACAATGCATATACTCTTGCTGATGTTCCTTCTGATAAATTGACTGATAATAATTTCCCTACATTAGATTTACCCCTACGTAATGGAAAAGTTGATACAAAGAAACTCAATATCTTAATGCTCGATATTCAACGAAAATATGATGTAAGTGTTTATTACAAGATAAACGGATCAAGTCAAGTGATGATTTTTTTAAGCGAAATAGAGTTTGTAAAAAAGTATAATGTTTATAGAAAACAAATAGGCTTAGCCAAATAATAAAACTATTATTATGAAAAAATTAAGACTCTTATTAAGCATTATTATTGTTTTCTTTTTAACTATTGATGCTAATAGTCAAGCATACAACATTGCAAACTATAATGGACAAACCGTTTCCACATGCTCAGGAAATTTTTATGATAGCGGAGGGCCAAATGGCGGGTATTCTGGAACACTCTCTTATAGTATTACTTTTTGCCCTAGTACTCCTGGTGCTTCTATAAATTTAGATTTCACAGTATGGTCTATTGGAGCTGGTGACAACTTAAAAGTATATGATGGTAATTCAAATGCAGCAAACCTGTTAGCCACCTTTAACACTACATTATCACCACTTAATATGGTGGTTAGTGCATCAATCCTCAATCCCTCAGGATGCTTAACTCTGGAATGGACATCAAACTCATCTAACCCAGGTTGGGACGCAACAATTAGCTGTGGACTCCCTTGCCAAAACTATTCTGTAAACATTCAGTCAAGTACACCTCCTTTTCATCTAGATAGTGGGTTCTACTATATCGATATTTGTCCAAACGACACGGTATCCATAACAGCTCAAGGCGTATACAACTTAAACGACTCTGTGTATCATCAAAGCGATAATACAACCAATTTTTATTGGGATATGGGAAATGGATTTATTGACACAGCTCAAACTGTTACTACAATATACGATAGTATTAGAGGTTATGAAGTTCAATTATTTGCAAACGATTCAAATGGCTGCTTATCATCTCAAGTACCAAAAATAAGAGTACGTTTGAGCACCCAGCCCGACTTAACTGGAACTACAATAATTCAAAACCCCATCTGTCAAGGAGATACTACTAGATTAGTGGGCGATGCTGAGACCCAACTATGGCATGCAACCTCATCCTTAAACACAGCAGGAGTAACATACCTACCTGATGGTTCTGGCGCATCGTATACCTCAAGCCTTTTGTTTACGTCCTTTAATCCAGGACAAACTTTACAAAGCGGCTATGATATGTTAGGAATTGTAGCAACTATGGAACATAGTTATCTTGGCGACTTAAATATCATTATCACTTGTCCTAGTGGGTTATCAGCCACCCTGAAGTCTTATCCTGGTGGAGGGTCTACATACTTGGGCGAACCAATTGATAATAATTCAGCCCAAATACCAGGTATTGGTTATGAGTATGCGTGGCGTCCAAATGGAACAACTACTATGCTTGGTGTTGTTGGTACCTATAATCACAATTTCACTGATGCTTTAGGAACAACATATTCTAACGCTAATTACATACCTCCATCAACAGGCTATCCTGCTAATGCTACCGCTTCTGGACCATTCCCCTTAATTGACTACTTACCTGAAACTAGTTTTAACAGTCTAATTGGATGCCCCTTAAATGGCGCATGGTCTATTACAGTAACTGACAATTTAGGAATTGATAATGGGTATATTTTTGCTTGGGGAATAGAGTTTGCTTCTTCAGTACTTCCTATTTCATGGGACTATCAACCTGTTATAAGCAGCGAGGCTTGGAATAATACTTCAGGAATAGTAGGCTCTGGAGCAAATGTATTAATCCAACCTTCTGATTCAGGTAACTTCCAATATACTTATACTGTTGTTGATGACTTTGGATGTACATACGATACCACACTAACAGTTAGAGTAGTTCCTACTCCTGAAGTAAATTTAGGTAACGACACTACCATATGTGGATTTGGAATTGTAAGCTTTGATGCAACTAGCCCTTTACAAAATGCTACTTACAATTGGAATACTGGTAACCCCGGCCCTATTCAACAAACAAATGCCGCTGGAACCTATATTGCTAATGTAACCTATACTGAAGGTAGTTTTAGTTGCTCAAATAGCGACACCGTGATAGTTCAGCAATATGATATAGCCGATGTGGACCTTGGCAACGATACTTGTGCAACAAATGACATTGTATTATACGCTGGAAATAAAGGCCATACTCCACCTTTTATTTACTTATGGAGCGATGGTAGTACCGCAGACTCATTGCTTGTAACTACTTCTGGCGATTATTGGGTAACAGTTGCTATTGATCCAAATACTGATTGTACTTCCGACGATGAAATAAGAGTAACAATACATGAGCCTGACTTTCTTGGTGCTGATTTAACATTCTGTAGCTTCGAACAAATTACTGTAAAAGTTCCAGAAGATGGAAATGCAAGCCAACATTTTTATGAATGGTTTTTAGATGGGAAGCCCTTGTCATTTAATGGTTTTTATTACGAACACCAAGAGCTTGCTCCTGGCGATTACACTCTTACTGTGAATACTGACAACGGATGTACTGATAAAGTACAACTAAAATCGCTGGATTGCAACTTAGAAATTCCAAACGTAATCACACCCAATGGTGATGGTCATAATGATAAATTTGTAATTGATGGCTTGGAAAACTATCAAGGCTCAATTCTAGTAATTTATAATAGATGGGGAACAAAAATATATGAAACCAACGATTACAAAAATGATTGGGGTAATGAAGATGTAGCTGATGGCGTATATTATTTTAGATTGATTACCAAGGTAGCTGATAGAGAAAGTATATATAATGGCACATTAACTGTACTTAAAAATTAGCATTATAATATTGAAAAGAAGGCTCTCTAAAAAATATCTTTAGAGGGCCTTCTTTTGTTCCTAATCTTGCTGCAAAAGTATTGCTTCATTCAAATAATCATTAAACGGCTTTAACACACTAAAGCTTTCCATAATTAACTGTAAAAAATTATCGGCAACAAATTGTTCATTTGTAAAGCTTCGCATTGCAATATATGATTTATACTTCAGCCATTCACCGGCATGGCTGTCCTTCGGGAAATCTTTAGGAATACGTTTTAGTTTATCCTCTTGCCACAAACCACCATACATTTGCTGAAATGATTCTGATGAAATAACTTTCTCAAAGTATTTATAATTGAAATATACCTCATCACGTATCGCTCGTAGAATTTTCTTTTCAGGTCGAAATACTCCACCAGCCACAAAGCTATTCGCTGGTTGTATATGTACATAATATCCAGCCAGGGGCGATTTACGACCTCCATTTATTAAGTATATACCTATATGATTTTTATACGGACTTTTATCTTTCGAAAAACGCACATCCCTATATATCCTAAAAGTATAATCCGTTGATTTAGTAAAACTAAACCTAGGCTCAATATCACTTAAAGCTTTGGCCAAACCAATAACAAGCTTTTCCAAATTGGCACGCATCAAATCATACTCACTTTTATGCTCTACAAACCACTCTCTATTATTATTAGCTACTAGTTTATTTACAAAATCCAATAACTGTATTCTATCTTCGTTATACATCATACTGATAGCTTAATTACATATCTTAGCAAAGATAAAATAAAGTGTTCAATACAGTAAATGATATCAAACAGTATAAATACATAAGCCGATGATAAAGAATTATATCACGATTTTCCTGATCAGTTTCATACTGCTTTTCGCTAAAGAAATTCAAGCTCAGAAAGCCTACTGGGTATTTTTTACGGATAAAAAAGATGTCCAATTTAATCCCTATGAATACTTTGATCAAAAAGCAATTGATCGTCGAATCATAAATGGAATTCCACTTAATATGCCAACCGACTGGCCATTAAATACTAGCTATGTCAAACAAGTTAAATCAATAGCCGATTCCGTTTCTGGGCAAACACGATGGTTTAACGCACTTGCAGTAAGAGGTACTGACATACAAATTGAGAAAATAAAGAGATTGTCTTTTGTGAGAAAAGTGCAAGAAATGGGCTATTATGCTATTCCTGCAAGCACAAAAGCACGCTTCGACGTGGAGTATTCAAATTTACGAAATAGACAATTAGATATTCTCGGAAGATCCGAATTCAAAGCAAATAATTATAATGGAAAAGGCGTACGAATTGCAATATTTGATGGTGGTTTTCCGGGCGTAGATACTAATCCTGCATTTGCACAAATACGAAAGGAAAATCGTCTTGTTAAAACATGGGATTTTACAAAAAATAAGGAATTCGTTTTTTACTCCATCTCACATGGCACTATGGTAATGTCAAATATTGGTGGAATGGTGATAATAAATAATGACACAGCACAATATGGTTTAGCCACTGCTGCCGAATTTATGCTTGCAAAAACAGAAGTGATTAGAGAGCCTTTTTCGGAAGAAAAAAACTGGCTTATGGCTGTGGAATGGGCCGATAAAAATGGTGCTGATATCATCAACAGTTCATTAGGATATACCAAAGACCGCTATTTCCGGGTTGATATGGATGGTAACACAAGCCTAGTAAGTCAAGCTGCAAATATGGCTGCTAAAAAAGGTATATTAGTAGTAAATGCTGCAGGGAATGACGGAGATAGCAAATGGCATATAATGGGAGCCCCAGCTGATGCGGATAGCGTACTTTCTGTTGGAGGAATTAATCCCAATAGCGAATATCATATTTCTTTTAGTTCATACGGCCCTACATCTGATGGAAGAATGAAACCCAATATATGTGCTTTTGGGAATACTATGGTTTTCTTCGAAGGAGAGGAACATAACGTTAATGGCACTTCCTTCGCAAGTCCTCTTATTGCAGGTTTTGCAGCATGTGCCTTACAAGCAAATCCTGGCATTAAAAATATGGATCTATTTCACCTTATTGAGCAATCAGGCCACCTATACCCCTATTTTGATTATGCACATGGCTATGGTGTACCTCAAGCTTCGTATGTGATTAACAAAAAACGCGCCTTATATGAAGCAACTTTCACAGCTACTATCGAGAACAATATCATACATATCAAAATATTGAACAATGAAAATAATCAAGTAGGCTCATCTCAATTGTTGTATTTCAATATTCAAAACATAGATGGAGCACTCCTAAACTATCGTGTTATTAAAGTAAATAGCTTAGAATTCGATATTGATCTACGTTATGGTGATGAAGATGCAAACCGTAACAAAATAAATGCCTACTTATATGGCTATGATAAAATAAACATCTATTTCAAAGGCTATACTCAACAAATAAAAATTTAATTGAGTCATGAAAAAAATCACACTCATTATCTTGCTAATCATCCTAAGCTCTAACTTGGCGCAAAGTCAAGAGGTATTACTAAACGAACAAGTATTCTCAGATGCAACAAAGGGAAATTGGGGTCAAAACCTAACAAACTGGGCACACTTTTATGGAAGCTTTGGCTTTATAACCCCTTACGACCAAATGATATATAGCCCAATCTTTTTTGGGAAATCAACAAATTGGGAGCTCGGTATTCGATATAAACGCAGGCTGAGCAATTGGTTAGCTGTGGGCGGAAATATCTCCTACGACTTTTATAATTATCGAATGGAACAAAGTGCTAGTAAAACCCTTCCAGATAAGGCAATGTACGATAAACAAAAGATTGTAATACACAACTTTAGTCTTCAACCTTTTATTCGAATTAACTATGGCAAAAGGGGAAATAAAATAGGAAACTATGTGGATTTAGGATTCTTTTATAATGCTGTAGTAACTAGCAAAGAAAAGCAAGAAGGAACTCCTGCTGGACTAGACATCGTTATCATAAAAAACCCTTCATACCTACCAAGCGATTACTATGGATTTTATACAAACATAGGCTTTGGTAGATGGGTTATTTATGCAAAATATCAATATTCAGGTATTATTAAAGGAGACACTCGCTATGCAGATTTACCCCCTCTTACTATCGGCTTACAAATTGGATTCTTCTAGACTAGATAATTTTCGATTTATTAAAGAAATTAAGTCAAAATAAATAGAACAATTATCGATTTTTCACGTACAAAATCAACTACACATACTGAATAACGAAATAATAATTTTATTTTTTAACAAAACTAACAGAAAGACATAGAAAAACAACACCTATCCTTATGGGTAAATTCATCTACAATACTTATAACTAAACGCTTATATACTATTGTCATAAATACAGAACCTACCCAAGAATAATGTGAGGAATTTCGTCTTAAAAGTAGAGTTCAATGATAGACTCAAAACAAATCAAGTTAGATAGACTTATTAAAGGTTGTAAAAAAAACGACCGGAAGGCTCAAGAAGAGTTGTATAAGCTATATTTTGGTTTAATGATGAGTATCGGCATGAGGTATTGTGGAAACTGGAATGATGCAATGGAAGTAGTTAATTCTGGATTTCTAAAAATATATACCAAAATTGACAGCTATCAAAGAAAGGGTTCTTTTGAAGGTTGGATGAGACGAACAATGGTCAATACTGCTTTGGATTTTATCAAGCAAAACAAGAAACACGAAAGTAGTATCGAAGACATTAACATGTATGAAGAAAAATTATATATTGATAATGATGCTATCTTTGAGTTAGATAAAGAAGAGATTCTTAAGATTGTTCAACAACTTCCAACAATGAGCCGAACCGTTTTTATGCTAAATGTAATTGAAGGTTATAAGCATAAAGAAATAAGTGAAGAACTTGGCATAAGCGAAGGTACATCACACTGGCATTTACAAAATGCTAGAAAACTTTTAAAAGATAAAATTGATAATTTTTTGAATACATAAAGAATATGTCCAAAAGTTCAATAGACAATATAATATCAGATAAACTACAGAACATCAACTTTAGTTTTAAAGCGGAGTATTGGGATAAAATGCATGAGAAGTTAGATACAGAATGTACTAAAACAAATACATGCAACTCAGGTGGTGTCAGTGGTTTTTTTATTGGTAGTATAATAATTAGCCTCTTAAGCATCATAGGGATTATCACTTACTTCACATGGGAAGTTGACGAAAGCTCAGATTTAGCAACGCCCAATAGCATAAATATTGAATCGATTGAAAGTGATAATATAAAAACGATTGAAGCTACATCATATTCAAATCCAACTAAAATTGAGAGTAGTAGTATCAATAAAGAAACAATTCAAGAAACTGAAGCACCGGCAGAAAAAAGTGTAAAATCTAGCAAAAAATACAAAAGAAAAAAATCAGTTGCAAAAAAGGCTAAAACTAGTCAGAAAAAGAAAACAATTATTATTGAAGAAAGTATTACTGATAATGAAACCGAGCAAATAGAGAATAAACAATCATTGAAGGAAAATGATTTAGTAAGTGACACATTAATTAGCATTGAATTAGAAGAAACTAATAATCTAGTGAAACCCACTTCTGAGCAATCTAATTTACAAGGAGATAATGACTCCATTGTAATTAATGACAGTAAAATACTTAATAATCAAGGCCGAGTAAAAGAAAAAGATAAGCAGGTAATAGTTCAAGCAAAACCTATACCTGTAAAACATGTTAAGACACGTAGTAAACCAAATAAACGAGTATTTAAACGTAAAGGGTTTCTTTATCGTTTAGGTTTACGTAAATAATACCCTTATTATTTTTACCCAATGATAAAAAGGCTTGTTGAGTACATCAGCAAGCTTTTTTTATTATCTTAGTCGACACATTACTCAAAATCATTTTACACAATTATGAAACTAAGTTATAAAATTCTATCAATAGCACTTCTTTTGTTTATATGGGCTTGCGACATAAATACACAGAACCATTCGCGAAAAAACAATATTGAAAATGAACACCAAGCACTACAAATAGGAATATCAAAAGCAAAGGGAAGTAAAGGTTATTTACAATATGGAAAATGGTTACGTAAACTTGATAGCAGTATCGTATATTACGATTTGTATCACATTCCATTAGACAGCGCCCTTGCAATACTCCAGCATTGTGATGGATTAATAGTTAGTGGTGGGCCAGATGTGGACCCCAGTCGATACAATCAAATAGAGGATACTACCTTATGTGAAACCATTGATTACAAACGTGACTCTCTAGAATATGCATTACTTGATTTGGCACTAAGCCAAAACATGCCAATATTAGGGATTTGTAGAGGCGAGCAAATTATTAATGTATATATGGGAGGAAGCCTCTTTCCTGATATACCAACTGCTAAACCCAATAATATTGGCCATCGATTCAATAATTTTGACAGTAGTCATCATTCTATTAATATACTAAACAACAGTCTTTTGTCAGAAATTGCTCAGCATAATGATGGAGTTGTAAACTCAAGTCATCATCAAGCCGTTGATCGCCTAGCTAAAAATTTAGTAATTTTGGCACGCACTAACGACAGTATTGTAGAGGCAATTACGTGGAAGAATCCTGATAATAAAGGTTTTCTTTTAGGAGTACAATGGCATCCTGAATGGCTCAAAATAGACAACCCTTTTTCTGGAAAAATAGGCTATAGATATTTAAAGGAAGCTAGAAAATATAAATCTTATAAAAACTAATAAAACATATTATTATGACTAAATGGTCGTTTGGTTACCAAATGCTTAAATATACCGTAGGTACCGTATTTTACTTTTTTTATAATAAAATAGAATCTAGGGGATTAAATTTCATTCCGAAGAAGAAGCCCATTATATTTGCTGCAAATCATCAAAATGCACTAATGGATCCTTTGGCAATAATTTTTACTTCGCCAAAACAGCCTGTATTTCTAACTCGAGCAGATATTTTTGCAAAGCCCATACTCTTAAAAATATTTTCTTTTATTAGAATGCTTCCCGTATACCGTATTCGTGATGGTGCACAAAACTTAAAAAACAATGAACTGATTTTTGATAAAAGCGTAGAGATATTGGAAGCTAAGTGCACCATAGGTTTATTTCCTGAAGCAACACATACTGACAAACGACGTTTACGCCCATTAAAAAAAGCTGTGCCAAGAATTGCTTTCTTAGCTGAAGAGAAAAATAATTTTGAACTAGATTTACAAATTGTTCCTGCAGGAATATATTATGATAACTATGTGCACTCGAACGCAAATCTATTTGTTAATTTTGGAGAAGCTTTTACAATAGCTAATTATAAAGAACGTTACCTTGAAAATCCGCAAAAGGCTTATGCTGAGTTCAAAGATGAGCTTTCTGACCGCATAAAGAAACTAATAATTCATATTCAAGACATAGAGCATTACGCTATTTATGAGCAAATACGCTTGCTTTATCGTTCTACTATGAAAAAAAGATTGGGTCAAAAAAAATCTTCTCTATACAACGATTTTCTGGCTGACCAACAAACCATAGCTTATGCCGAGGAGGCATATCTCAATGGAGATAATAATATTGAAGTATTCGGAAATCAATACCGTAGATTGGCTCAAGGCTTAAAGAAAAAAGGTTTTAACATACTTGACTTTGACAATTTATGCCTGGGAAAAACATTAGCAAATACCTTACTTCTTATCTTGGTTTTACCAATATTCCTTTTTGGTGCTGCAAATGGATTAGCCTACTATTTGCTTATCAATAAATTTTTGAAACGAATAAAAGATAAACAATTCCATACCTCCTTCAAATTTGGAATTGTTGTAGTGATAATACCAATATTATACACAATTCACAGTGTTATATTTGGCTTGATTACAGGATGTTGGCTATGGGCTGTCTATTATTTTATTGCAGCTATGATTTCTTCGTTAATAGCTAACAAATACCGTTATTTATTGATGAATACAGTACAACAATGGAAAGTATTCTTCCTTAAATGGTTTCAAGCAAAAAACTATAAATCAATTATTAAAACACGTCAAAACTTAGTAGATGGTTTAGATAAGTTATTCGCTGATTAAGTGATGTAAAAGCACAAGAAATATTTATAATAATGCTACAAATAATTTGGGTATTATTTTTTACCAAACTTCCTGCGTTTTTTGCTCATACTCTGAGTCTGAGTTTTCTTCTTTTTTGATTTATTCGACTCTTCCTTTATTTCAGTCTTGCTCTCAACTTCTGTACTTGGCTCCTCAGCTTTTTCTTCATTTTTTTCTGGCACATCGATTATCTTACCAAACTTATCCCTTAGTACTATTACTTCAACTTTTTTAACCTTTTCTGGAATCACTTCACATACACATCTAAAGCCAATCCAATCAGAAGGTTCTTGATACTGAACATAGCTTACGTTTCCTAGCTCATATTTATCATTCCATGCAAATCCCGTAGTTACCACAAAACGGTCAAGCATTTCAGCCACGTTTCTCGAATTATACCTAAACACTTTCCTATCAATATATGGAGAAACAAGATTATTCATCATCTTCTCATATTCATCAGCCTCATCGTTTAGTTTATCTACAGCATTAAAGAAAGTGCCTAATACTTGATCCCATTCTTTCTTGCTTGCAAGTCTATACTTAAAGTTCATAGGGTAGCGACGACGTTTCTTTTCGGTATCATTAATTACAGCATAGCGAATTTTCACCATATCAGTTCGCCATTTACAGTACTCTGTTACTTGCATATAATTAACATTTATCAAAGGATAATTATAAAACCTTGGATTCTTTATATGAATATCAACATCAAAAACTTTCTCATCATTACCATACACTAACCAACAACGGGTAAGCATTCTGTCGTAATATATACTATCCCATTCAAACTCTTCTTGTAAATCTTGTAAAATAGTATTGTTCAACCCCCAGTTTGGTAATGTATTAATAGAATCATGCATTTTAGGAGAATAGGAGTTTTTAATAGCCGAAAGAAATTCCAGATAATCAATTACTGTAACTGGAGTTTTATCTACATAAAAAGAGTCAGAAAGCATAGCTGTACCAGGCAGAACCTCTTTAAATAGCGTCTTCTTTTTTGGGGCTGAAGCCAAAAGCACAAGCCAAAGAAACACAACTAAAACTATATATTTAATTCTCACAATTCAACTATTTGATTATCAATAATAGCGTTGTACGTAACAAAACTAATTTTGTTCTATTTTTTATTAATTTGTTAAATAAATCTACGAATTAGTATTGCATTGCTGTATCATACACTGACGCCTAATAATCAATGTCACATTTTTCCAATGCAACTATTATCATTGTTTTTCGTACAAAATCAGATTGATTAGACAAAAAATTAACCTATTTTTACTAATTGTAAAAAACTAGATTAAAGAATATGCCGAAGCCAACTAAATTTGGAACATTTGCTGGAGTTTATACACCATCGGTGCTAACTATTCTTGGTGTTATAATGTATCTACGCCTGGGTTGGGTAGTTGGTCAAGCAGGGCTTTATGCAGCAATCACTATTATACTTGTAGCACATATTATTTCGATTACCACAGGCCTTAGTATTTCGTCCATTGCAACTGATAAAAAAATAAAAACAGGTGGTATATATTATATACTATCTCGAAGTTTAGGTTTGCCTATGGGCGGTTCCATAGGTATTACACTTTTTATAGGAACAGCTCTTAGCATCGCATTGTATATTGTAGGTTTTAGCGAGAGTTTTTTAGGAATTCAGGCTATCAGCGATTTTCTGGGCATTCAAGCCGATATAAATGGTATTAGAATTGTAGGAAGTATAATTCTTGTTTTTCTGGTTATTATTGCTTTCATTAGCACAAGTTTAGCCATTAAGAGTCAGTTTATTGTGCTTGGTGCTATTGGTGTTTCGCTCATATCCATAATAGCAGGTTTTTTCTTTGGAGATTCAACTGCTATTCAAACCAACTTTACTGGACCATCTGATGGTAATGTAAGCATGATTACCATCTTTGCTATATTCTTTCCTGCAGTTACTGGTTTTACAGCAGGTGTAGCCATGTCTGGCGATTTAAAGGATCCCAAAACATCCATCCCTAAAGGAACACTTCTATCCATATTCACAGGGCTTGTTGTATATCTAGGACTTGCCATAGGACTTGCCTATTTCGTTGATCGCGATACACTTATCAATGATAGTAGTTTTATTAATAGGATTGCTTTTTGGTCGTGGCCTGTAATAGCAGGTATTTGGGGAGCAACCCTATCCTCAGCATTAGGTGGCATATTAGGAGCTCCTCGTATCATGCAAGCAATAGCCAAGGATAAGATTATGCCGAAAATTTTTGGTAAGGGATATGGAGAAACAAACGAACCAAGAAATGCACTGATTTTTACTTTTGTTTTAGCTGAACTAGGTGTTTTGATGGGCGAACTTGATGCCATTGCCGAAGTAGTATCTATGTTTTATATAGCTGCATATGGATTTATCAATTTAGCATTTGCATTGGAAAGCTGGGCAAACACCGATTTTAGACCAAGTTTCAAAATATCGCGATGGATTGGTATTATTGGATTTATAGCAAGTTTTGGCGTCATGCTACAACTTAATCCAGCTGCTATGTTTGCTGCATTTGCTATTATGTGGTTTATCTACTTCATACTAAAACGCCGAGAGCTAAAATCCGATTTTGGCGATGTGTGGAGCAGCGTATGGTCATCGATTGTACGAACTTCACTCAATAAGCTATCTGACAAACAAGAACGAGAACAAAACTGGTCACCCAATGTTTTGCTCTTTAGTGGTGGAACAAAAAATAGACCACATCTTATTGAATTTGGAAAACAATTGGTTGGAAAATATGGTTTCCTTTCTAATTTTGACCTTGTAGTGAATGATAGCGACAACTTCTATATACCAAGGCATAAGCAAAATATTAAAGATGACGACTCTAATCAAAATCAAGGCTTCTTTACTAGAAAACAAGCATGCACTGATATTTACTCTGGAATAGAACAAGTTGCATCTAATTATGGTTTTGCAGGTGTAGAGCCCAATACCGTATTTTTAGGTTGGGCTCGTGATAGCGAAAATGCTAAAGGTTATATTCAAATGATACGCAATATCCAAAAGCTCGATATGAATATCGTGATGATGGATTATGATAATAAAAGAGGCTTTGGCAATCACAAGCAGATTGATGTGTGGTGGCGCGGTGGCGGACAAAATGGTAACTTTTCCTTACAATTAGTGAAGTTTATTTTACAATCCGAAGAATGGACTAATGCACACATTAGATTGATTATAGTAAATCCATTAAACGAGATGCATGAACGTATTTATCGTCAAGCAGAAACAATACTGAGTAACCTACGAATTGATGGAGAAATAAAAGTAGTTAACAACCAGATTGATAAACGAAGTTTTTACGATATCGTACAAATTGAATCAGTTAACTCAGATTTGATTTTTATGGGCATCGAAAAAGTTAGCGAAGACCGAGTGGATGCATTTGTGAATCGTATTAATGAACTTTGCTTAAATATTGGAACCGTAGTACTATCAAGTGCATCTACTCGTTTCCGTGAAATGAAAGTAGGAATTGAAGATCGTAACGAGTTTGGTGATGATAAAGCGGATTTCAAAATAGAATTACAATCTAAAATAAAAGAAGGTAGTATAATATTTCCAAAGCACACAGCTATTGCAGATATCAATAAAGACTTCTTTCACAAAATGTTAGAGCATAATTCTCATATTAAAAAGAAGTTTCTAGAACCAACTTTAAAAATAGAAAGCAACATCATTATCGAAATCAAGCTTTTAGCTTCCAAAAGTATTGACTTGATTGGTAAAGCACTTGAAAGCAAGCGTCCTGAACTTATAAATGTAAAGCTAATTCACATTCAGTCACAATTCCTTTTAGAATGCAATAAACTGATTAGCACTGTTCAAGAACATTATTTAGATAATGAACTAAGAGATATAAAAGGCTTAATTCAATATCATATTGAGTCCATAAAAAGCGACATTAGTAATAGTCCTAAGGTTATTAAGTTTAGCTATGATATAGATGACATACAAAAGAAGCAAGGCGATATATTTGACATAAGGATGTATAAACGTAACAAGCGTTTATTAAACAAATTATTTGGCATCAAAAAATTTGCTTACCAACTCGAATATCAGAACCTATTAATCCAGAAATACTTAAAACCAAGCCTAGGTTATTTTGAAGAGTTTCTAAACCAAGCAGGAACGCATAGCATACAGAATATTGCTGATATTGGAAAATTTATCACCAATATGGATATTGCATTTCAAAGCCTGCAAAAGAATGTAGCTCAAAATAAATCTGCTGATTATAAGCATGTATTTGATGAGCATACTCAGAATTTGGAAAATGCTTTCGAGAATAATAATACTGAGCTGATTCAGAAATTAGATATAGTTACTTTAAAAAATATCAAGAAATTAAATCAAATTAGCTCTACAGTAGTAGCCAACGCTTTATTAGATGAAGAGTTTAATAATAAAAAAGCATTTAACGGGTTTGAACAAAATTTCAAAGAGATTCCTTATTTGCGCAAGCGTAATCAACACATTCAGCTTAATGCCATCATTCTTAATCTTAATATTCTTAACTTTAGCAATAAGCTAAAGCAGATTGCACATGAAATTGAAACAAAAATTGATCTCGAAATTAACGATAGTTTGATTGCTAATTATAATGGTTTTATTAACTATCTGAAACAATTTATCAAAGATTTTAAACGCAATTCGGAAACTAAGTTTGAGTTTAGTATTGATGATACACAAAGAAGCATTGATCAAAATTATTCTGAACGCCTTATAAATTTAAGTGTTCGAAGAATGAAAAATGCAACTCAAAATTTCCCGCAAAGTATTGAGCTCTTTACCGAAGAGGCCGATAATATGATGGGAAGTAATCAATATGGCAATCTTGAAACCATGAAAATTTCAGCCACTTCCCTACTCGATTATATGATTCAAAATCATTTTAATGAAAGCATCAAAACTATATTGGATGAGATTCCTATGAAATCAGCTGAGTATCAGAATCATTTAATTGATCAGTATAGACTAACGTCCTACAGCTTGGACGAACTTGAAATTGAACACTTAAGCGACCAACAATCAACTGAAAAAGAAAGCATCCTTAAAATGCTAGAATCACAATTAGAAAACATCAGCCTTGACTTGATTGAGATTTCCGAACTTAACAAAAACTACCAACTTAAAATTGAGGAACGATTACAAAACTCACTAAATAGCATTGCTATATACCCATTTATTCAAGCTGCTGGAAATCTAAAACAATATATTAAACAACAAAAAAGCAAGAATGATTCTACCCTAGTCAAAGAATGGTATGCAAATAGTAAGAATTGGATGCAAAATCAATTTGCTCAGATTTGGTATCGACAAAGTCAAGGAGTTATTCTTACACAAGAGCTTATTGAATCGGAAGAGCAAGGCGTATATAATAACCAAGCTTTACGCAAACTATACCGAACACTATACACAAATCCACAAGTATTTGAGGTGATTCCATTTTACTACCGTCAATTATTTATGCGTAGGCATAACTTTATGAAAGAGATGTGGGTAGACCGTGCCAATGAAATGCAAAATGGACGCTTAAGCCTAGATGACTATAAAAGAGGGATAAAAGGTGGAATAGCAGTTATTGGTGAACGATACTCAGGAAAATCATTCTTTGCGCAGATGTTAGCTTTAGAATATGTTGAACAAAGTAGTATTATCACCTTAAGTGCACCAGCTGCAGGAAGTGTTAACCCTAATGAGTTCGATGAGTTACTTAGAAATATGATTGATACAAATGACTCGATTGATGAGTATTTCAGAATACTTCAAACGAAAATTGTAATTATCATAGAAGATTTGGAACTATGGTGGGAAAAACATCCTGAAGGACAAAAGCTTATTAATAGTATTCATGACTTAATTCGAAAACATAGTGACAAAGCACTGTTTATCACAACGGTTAATATTCACGCCTATAAGGTTATTAATCAAATTAATAATATCGAACCCAATTATTTAAGTGTAATAAATATGGGAGCGATGGATGCGAAAGAGATTAACGAAATGGTGATGAAACGTCATAACACAAGTGGTCTTAGTTTAACCCTTAAAAAGAAAACACAAGCTAATTTCCACACCTGGGATTATGCAAAATTATTCAACAGACACTTTAATTTCAGTCGAGGAATTCCGGGTATCGCAATTCATGCTTGGCTAAATAATGTGATTGATATTCAAGACAAAGAAATAAGTATAAGATATCCTAACACTATTAATACAAATGCATTTGAACAGCTTAGTACCGACCAAAATTGGCACTTACTATTATTTGTACTACACAAAAGTATGAGTTTGGATAAGTTTAGTCGTTTGACCGATTTTACTAAGCATGAGGCCTTCTTAGAGATTGAAAGAATGCTGCGTAAAGGACTTATATACAAAACTGATGATAATGTTTTCCGTATTAATATATTGATGCATCACTTAATTGTACAACATTTACAAAACAATCGATTGTTATAAAATAATATGAATTATTTAGAGCAAAATTATTCTACATTTCCCATACTGGGCTTGTTATTAACAGGCATAGCTGTATATTTTTTACTGCGCTTGCTACGGTTTACCATCCCGTATATTGCTAAAAATCGCAATGTAAGAGAGTGGATTAATCAATACTTCAGTCTATTTGAATTATTTATATGGGTGGTATTTTCCATATGGTTCATCCCCTATTTAATGAAAAGAAACCTTTATGTTGGGTATGGGTTAATCTTTATCCTGTTAGCTATATTTATTTGGATTGCCCTATATGGCTTACGAAATTTGATTGCAGGATTTATTTTTAGAAGTAGCAATGGCTTAAAGCTTGGTGAACATATACAAATTGGCGAATATGAAGGAGTAATTGTTAAGCTTGCCTATCGTAGTCTAATTATTGATGCCGCTAATGGAGATCTAGTAAGCCTCCCTTATAGCCAAATTATTAATAAAGCTTTAGTTAAAATTAGTTCTACCGACCTCCGTCATAGTCATTCATTTAAGCTACAAACAGCTAAACTTCAAAATATTCATAATCTCACAAATGAAATCATGAGTAAAATTCAAATGCATCCACGGTGCTCGATTACCGAAAAACCCTCTGTAGAGCTTATTCACGAGAAAGACGATTATGTTTTATTTAGTATAAAAATATATGCCATTGAAAATAAATATCTCTCGACAATAGAAGAATATGTAAAGTCAGAGTTTGAAAAAGTCTAATGCATAATAAGGAAAAGAGTATCATATACAGCCCTTTTAGCATACTTAAATTATTTTAGCATTGCTCTCCACAGCGCTATGTTGATTTCTTTCAAAACCAATTAATACTACTATGTTCAATTACCATATCTTTGATTCAATCAATATATGAGAATCATGGAAAAAGTACATTTTATAGCCATTGGTGGCAGTGCAATGCACAACTTAGCCATTGCATTACACAAAAAAGGGTATCAGGTAACAGGCTCTGACGATGAGATTTTTGATCCTTCAAAAGGACGATTAGCGTCCTATGGAATATTACCACAAAGTATGGGTTGGGATGCAAATCGTATCAATACTGATTTGGATTCAATTATCTTAGGAATGCACGCTAGAGAAGATAATCCTGAGCTTTTAAGGGCACAAGAATTAGGTATTAAAATTTTTTCGTACCCTGAATTTCTTTACGAGCAATCAAAAAACAAAAAACGTATTGTAATTGGTGGCAGTCATGGCAAGACTACTATTACAGCCATGATTCTTCATGTATTTAACCAACTAAACATGGATTGTGATTATATGGTGGGAGCAAAACTTGATGGTTTTGATGTAATGGTAAAGCTTACTGATAATGCCAAAATAATGGTGATTGAAGGCGATGAATACCTTACCTCTCCCATTGACCGACGACCAAAGTTCCATCTATACAAACCCGATATTGCCATACTAACGGGTATCGCTTGGGACCATATAAATGTATTTCCCACTTTTGAAAATTACGTTGATCAATTTCGTATTTTCATTGAGCTTATCAACCCAGATGGAGCTTTAGCATATTGTGAATTAGATGAGCACTTGGCAAAACTAGTTCCAAAAACAGCTCCCAATTTAACAAAGCTCCCCTACGCCATTCCTCAGTATGAGATAGATGATAAGGGACAAACCTATATTTTTGATGGAAAAAATAGCATTGGGCTAAAAGTATTTGGTGAGCATAATTTGATGAATATTAATGGTGCTCGACTAGTGTGCAACGAATTAGAAATTAGTAATAGCGATTTTTATCAAGCCATAAGCAGTTTCAAAGGTGCTTCAAATCGCTTAGAGCTAATAGGGGAAAATAAAAACACCAAGGTGTATAAAGACTTTGCCCATTCGCCTTCAAAACTAAATGCCACAACCAATGCGGTAAAGCAACAGTTTAAAAATAAGAAGCTCGTTGCCTGTATGGAGTTGCACACCTTTAGCTCATTGAATGCTGACTTTCTTGATCAGTATGCTGGTGCGATGGATTTAGCTGATACAGCCATTGTATATTTTAGTAAGCATGCCATTGAGCATAAAAAACTTAAGATGATTAGCCCTGATGAAGTAAAGAAGGGGTTTGCGCGTAAAGACTTATTAGTTTTTACCGATTCACATGAATTACAGTCTTATTTAAAATCATTGGATTATTCCGACAAAAACTTATTGATAATGACATCTGGCAATTTGGACGGCGTAGACTTAAAAAGTTTTGCCACAGAGATTATTAACAAATAATTATACATCGATAAATACAACATTTAAGCCCCTGAAGAAAGCTATATGCCAAAGGATGTATTTATAATACAAAATATTAGCCATGAAAAACCCGGGCTGCTGCTTAAGGTACTATATAAACATAATATAGCCTTTCAAATAGTGGATTTAAGTAAAGGTGACCCTCTGCCCTTGGCAAATGAATGTAGTGCTGTTTTTGTTTTTGGAGGACCTCAATCGGCCAGTGATGCCGATGGTCATATTCCTGCAGAAATAGATTTTATCCAAGAAGTAATACAAAATGAGATACCTTTTTTTGGCATTTGCCTCGGATTGCAATTAATGGTAAAAGCTACTGGTGGAAATATCATTGCATGTGAGCGAAAAGAAATTGGCTGGTGGAGCGATGAAGATAAACTATTTAGCATTTACCATTCAAACTCATATATGGTTGATGATATATTACAAGGAATTAATAATAATATTCCGATTTTTCAATTACATGGTGAAACCGTAAAACTTACACCAAAGCATCGACTTGTGGCACAAAGTAGTGGGTGCGAAAACCAGTTTGTACGATACGGTAAAAACGCCTATGGAATTCAAGGACACCTGGAGCTTACCGAAGAAATGCTGAAATCCTGGATTTTAATTGATAAAGACTTGAAGAAGAAGGATATTGATTATATTATGATTACTTACGAAGCCATAAAAAGAGAGTATAATGAAGCCGGTACACGGCTGTTTTGGAATTTCTTAAAACTCCGTCTTTAGCTTTACTGAAATATGAGCATTTAATTAGTCAACAATTTCAGCATCTTCAATATCCTTATTACCACCTGGAACATGATTGCGGTAACCATAAAAAATACCTGCGTAAATAAACATTACCACAGCTATGACATAAGCAATATATCCAAAAATAAGGAATGGGAATTTAGGCACTAGAATAATTATTACTCCCAAAGCAATATTGATAAATCCCCAAATCATCAAAATTTTATAATGATTCATCACATTTCGCATCGAATGAGAATCATAAAGCTGAATCGCTCCAGAAATAATTAACCAAATAGCGATAAATGTCATTGTAAACTTAAAAATCAAGCCGGGTTGAAGAATCATAAATATCCCAACTCCAATATTAATAATCCCTTGCACAATTCCCATAATGTGCATACCTCCTTCAGCATTCTTACGAACGACTGAGAAAATAAACCCTATTCCACCAATAAGTAATAATGCACCAAATACTTGAATAATTGTAACATACACTGCTTCTGGCACAAAGATAAATACAGTTCCGACAATCAAAGCGATAATACCATTTACAAAAAGACTTATCCACTTATTTGATAAAGATTGATTTTTCACGATTAATGATTTTAATTATTTAATATTATTATTTATCAAAGGTACTATATTTTACAATGTGCTACTTACTATCATTACTGGAAACTTAATTCCTGAACATGAAAATCATCAAAATCAGTTACTGCATCAGCTTTGGTCCATAGACCCACTTTTCCTTTTTTAATAAAAGTTTGATCCATTACATCGAAAAGTATCTCATCATTTAAGTACACCGTAAATACATCATCCTGCACTATCAATTTTAGATTATTCCAACCAAGGCCTAAAGGTTTCACATCAACTCCATAGGTTTTTCCTTTACCTAGCAATGGCAAATCTGTTCGAACACCATTTTCAACTTTATAAAGCACCACATTATCTTCCAAAGGATTAGCTCGTACCACATAGTAATTATCCTTATCAATAAAACGCCATACAAAACCACCACCTTGATCCTCCACTCCCGAAACAGCTTTTAATCTAATATTTAACTCCATATTCAATAAATCTAAACCCTCAAAAACCACTACATTAAAATGATAGTTTGGGTTGTCATTTGATAACTGCGCCATCACTTTATTCCCCTGTTCATCTTTTATTTTCCATTCAGTACCATTTCCTTTTCCTGTAAACGATTCTGTCCAATCAGCTGGCAAAGAAGCAATTTGATAATTACTAAAGTCAAATAGCGTATCAATTAACACCTCTGATATAAGCTCACCCTTCTCTTTATCAATTACTTTTGGCTGATTATTATTATTGCTACAACTCATAAGTAAAAATAACCCTAAGGCTAATACTGAAATAATTCTCATAGTTCTTGATTTTAATATTCTATAAACTCTTTTACAAATTCATTCGCTGAGCCAACAATCTCCTCAGTCGTTCCTTGCTCAATAACTCTTCCTTCATTCATAAGCACCACTTGATCGGCAATAGCAAAAGCTTCTTTATGGTCATGAGTAACATATACAATTGTTAAATCAAACTCATTTTTAAGTTTTTTTATATAACCCAATATCTTATGTTTAAGCTTAACATCTAAATTCGAAAGGGGCTCATCCATCAGTAATACCTTAGGCTGCAAGACTAATGAACGCGCAATTGCTAAAAGTTGCTTCTGCCCTCCCGACATTTCATTTGGATAATTATCGATATACTCCGATAATCCAAAAAATGCTAAAATCTCTAATACTTTTTCTTTTACATCTGTCTTTTTCTGTTCCTGTAAACCAAATGCCACGTTTTGATATGCTGTCATATGGGGCCAAAGAGCCAACTCTTGAAAGATAAAACCAATACTACGCTTACTTACCATAGTAATATTTTTCCTATCCTTGGCTACAAGCTTATTATCAATATATACTGCTCCTGTACTTGGCACTTCCAAACCAGCAATCAAACGTAATATAGTACTCTTACCGCAACCAGAACTTCCTAATAAGCAAGTAAGCTTGCCTACTTCAAATTGTAGATTCAACCCTCTAATCAGAGGTTTATCATTGTATGAAAACGATATTTCTTTCAATTGAATCATTTCGACAGATGGTATTTATTGAGCATTGGTCTTACTAAAAGGTAAAAAAATGGAATAATGCCCAAAGTTATTAAAAATACAATTAAGGACATTGCACTACTAAGACCATGAGGAGCATTTGCCATAATGGTATATACTTTTACAGACATTATTTCGGCACCTGGTGGGTAAATCATAATACTTAACCCCAACTCACCAACAATAAAAATAAAACTAATTACAAAACTAGCAAAAAATGCTGGTAACAAAAGTGGTAGAATTAGCATTTGTAATCGTTTGTAAAAGCCGATAGATTGTATTTGCGCAGCTTCATCTAAAGAAACTGGTATTTGTTTTAAAGAGTTTGATATTAGCTTTGAAGCAATAAATGAGAACTTACCCACGAAAGCAATTATCAGAATAGCATAGCTTGTATAAATCATACTTAAAGCCGCTTGATTATAAAAAAATATCAAACTAATTCCGAATATAATTGAGGGTATAGCAAAAATAAATAGCAACAATAAATCAAAATATTTTGCAAGCTTTATCAAATGATGTTCAGAATTATAATATGCCGCTGTGAAACCAATAAAAACAACAATTATTGAACTCACAAAAGCTAAAAAGAAAGAGTTCAAGATGGTAGGTTTAATCAAGTTAATTGCTTGAACTAAATACATGGCACCTCCGCTAAACGACTGAGCCACCAAAATAGTAAGAGGTAGAAATATTGAAACAAAAAGCCACAATACAAGTATAGAATATAGCAATACTTTTTGTTTTTCAATAGTATATAACTTAAATACAACACCCTTATTTCCAATAGCTAAAAAAGGTGCATTAGCAATATATTTTCGCTCCGCAAATAGTAAAAACAAGCATAACAACACTAATAAAACAGATTGTAGAATGGCCAATGAATAATTGTAAAAGGCCGAAAACTGGGTAAATATCTCTGTTGTAAAAACCTTAACAGCAAAATAAGACGGGACCGAAAATTCAGAAATGCTAAAGATGAAAATCAAGATGAATGAAGTAATCAAAGCAGGCTTAATCAGTGGAATCACAATTTTTAGTACCACATGTCGCTTGCTTGTCATCAATAGGGCTGAATCTTCTATTTCGGAAGAAATATTTACTAAAGCATTTCCCACAATAAGCATAGATAAAGGCGTATAAATACTAATAAACACAATTATAACACCCCAATAGGATGCCAAAACTAATGTACTTCCAAACATTAAAAAGAATCCTTCTTTCCATGCAACAGCTAAGATATAGGGTGAAATAAAAAGTGGCAGTAATAAGAGGATTTTAAAAAAGCTACTATATCTAATGGTTGTTTTATATAATACAAATGCGAGAACACTTCCAATAGTGGTGGCTAAAAAGGCCACAAAAGCACTTAATAAAATACTTTTAAGCAATAGAAGAAATGTACTAATATTCAGTTCTTGCAAATTAGCCCAAACCGATTGAAAATTGAAAAATGTAATAGAAATAGTATAAATAACTGGTAATACTGCGAAAATAAAAAATGCAGCAAAACCAATAATAAACAATTCGTTATGGACTAATTTTCGGACCATCGTTTCAAATAATCTTGTATTTCCTCAAGTTTTTTAGCTGTTTTACGATAGTCCACTTTCATAGGTACAATATGATCCAATGAAAAAACTCCCTCAGGCAGTTTCACTCCTTTATGCAAAGGCATTTGAGCGCAGGATTTAGCAAGCTTGGCTTCTGTTTGTTTACTTAAAAGATAGTCAATTAACACTTTTGCATTATCAACATTACGCGACCCATTGATCATATTCACTGTATTCGGAATTATAAGACTACCTATCCCCTTTTGGTCAAGGAAAACCAAATCCACATTATCACTCTCCTTTAAAGCCTCAAAAGCATCATCCGTATCAGTCAAGCCACAAGCAATCTCACCCGACAGCACACGTCGTTTGATATCACCATTACTAGTAGCAATCACCAAACCATTCAATTGTAAACTATCCAAAAGTTGTTTTGCTTTTTCATCACCAAGCACGGTAAATAATGCCGCCATATGAAATGTTGTAGTACCAAAAAGAGGGTTAGCAATACCAAATCGCCCACGGTATTTATCATTCGTTAAATCAAATATACCTTGTGGCACCTCCGATTCATCAATAAGTTTCTTATTGTATAATAACACACGAGCTCGAGCCGAAAAACCAATCCAATGATAATCTTTATCTCTATAAACCTCACTAATTCCATCAGCTATCGGCGAGTGATACGCTGCAGTTATTCCTTTATTCTGTAATATAATAGTTCGTACAGGATCACCACTCCAAAACACATCGCATTGCGGATTATCCTTTTCAGCTATCAAACGATTAAGCACACCTGTCGATTTTGTTTCTTCAGCATCATAAACTGCCTTAACTTTTATTCCTGTTTCCTGTTCAAAGTCTTTCAAAATAGGCTCTGAAAACACTTGATCAACACTAGTATAAACCACTACTACCTCAGTACTATCCGTACAATTGCTTAAAAATATTGCACTTATAATGATTATTACAATCTTTAACATTCTCATTTTACCATATTTAATATGTCTGCTAATTTACATGAAATTAGTGTATTCGCAGCAATTTCTAATAGCACAATTCGTAGTCCACAATAAAAAACATCAAAAACAAGTTTATACAAAGTAAAATCTCTTATTTTTGTAGAAACGATACAATACATCCATGGAAGCAAATAAATACCTCTCGAAACTTATTATCCCTACATTATTTATTCTCTTTCTTTCAATTCAAAAGCTGGGCTTCACTCAGGAATTCAAAACACTCAAGGTGTATGAAGACTCTATGCTACACTATAGTAAGAAGCTGATAAAAGCTCGCGGTGACGATCAAAAAAAAGAACTCAACAAACGCCTACAAATTTATGTAGAGAAAGCTGCTCGCCATAAAAACTCAATCGATTACCAATTCGACACCTTAAATTTTATTTCTGTGTTGACTTCTAAAGATGAAAATTTCAGAATCTATACTTGGACCATACAAATGCAAGATGGCCATTATCAGTATTTTGGCATAACTCAAAGTTATGTTAAAAAGTCAAAATCATACCGATACAGCAAGCTAAATGACCAAACGCCAAAGCTACGTCGCCCTGAGAGCAAAACGCTCTATCCAAAAAAATGGCTTGGAGCATATTATTATAAAATAATTCAAACAAAATCAGGAGGAAAAACCTATTATACTTTGTTGGGCTGGAAAGGATATGATAAAATTCTGTCGAAGAAAGTAATTGAGATAGCAACACTTCGTAGTAATGGTGATGTAATCTTTGGTTATCCTCTCTTCAACATTAAAGACTACGCATATTTCAAAAACAAACGTGCTCGACGTTTAGTATTCTCCTATTCAGCACGTGTAAAAATGTTCCTCGATTACGATGTTCAAAGCATTCATATCGAAAAGAAAAAGAAAAACAACAAATCACACAAAAAACAAAGAGGTTTTTCGGCTCAAAACAAAGATGTTGTAGAAGCAAAAAGAATTAAAACTATTACCAAGCCTATGATTGTTTTGGACCGCCTTGAACCTCTAAATATTGAAATGGAGGGCGTTTACGAGTTTTATTATCCCGAAACCAATGTGGTTGATGCCTTATTATTTGAAAATAATCGATGGAATTATTACCCTGATGTGGATGCAAGAAACAAGGTGTCGGAAGAAATAAATGCCAAGCCGAAAAAACCTCTGAATTACGATTTATAGCAATGCTAAATAGTTGAATTAAGGGGAACTTAACAAACATTTATCTTTTAATTTTTTTTCACATATAAATGCCATCTATATCAGAATTATTTCGCATTTTTACATTCTCAAATTTTAATACACTATAAAAAGTAAATGTATTGATATTTTGACATTTAACACAAAGTAGATATTTTTAACAATTATAAATTTTTAAGATATTATCATGAAGAAACATAATTTTTATGCTGGCCCCTCAATTTTACCTGAATTTACTATAAAGAATACTGCTGATGCTATTCTTGATTTCTATGGTACTGGTTTATCATTAATGGAAGTTTCACACCGTGGAAAAGAGTTTGTAGCCGTAATGGATGAAGCTCAAGATTTATTCAAAGAGTTATTAAATATTCCCGAAGGATATCATGTATTATTCTTAGGTGGTGGTGCAAGTACACAGTTTGCAATGATACCATTCAATTTCATGTCGAAAAAAGCAGCTTACTTAAACACAGGTGCTTGGGCAAATAAAGCCACTAAAGAGGCTAAAGGCTTTGGTGAAGTTATAGAGGTTGCCTCTTCGGCAGATACCACTTACAACTATATTCCAAAAGGCTATGATATTCCTGCTGATGCTGACTATTTCCATATCACAACTAATAATACTATTTATGGAACAGAAATTCATAATGATATGGACATTAACATCCCTCTGATAGCAGATATGTCATCAGATATTTTTTCTCGCCCAATTGATATTTCAAAATACACTTTAATATATGGTGGAGCGCAAAAAAATCTTGCTCCTTCAGGAATTGCCTTCGTTATTGTAAAAGAAGATGCACTGGGTAAAACTGATAATTTTATTCCTACAATGTTAGATTATAAAACCCATATTAAAGGTGGTTCTATGTTTAATACTCCTCCTGTAGTTCCAATATTTGCAGCATTACAAACACTAAAGTGGTTAAAAGCACAAGGTGGTGTGGAAGCAATGTACAAGCGTAATGTGGATAAAGCTAATGTTCTTTATACAGAAATTGACACAAATCCAATGTTTAAAGGAACTGTTCTTGACAAAGCAGACCGTTCAATTATGAATATTTGTTTTGTAATGAATGATGGATACGAGCAGTATGAGAAAGAATTTATGGAGTTTGCTACCGCCAAAGGAATGATTGGCATTAAAGGACACCGCTCTGTAGGTGGTTTCCGTGCTTCCACATATAATGCACTTCCTAAAGAAAGCGTTGAAGCTTTAGTTGCATGTATGCAAGAATTCAAAAATCAAAAATCATAATTAGTCAGAACTAAGAAGTCGAAAGCCCGAAGTAACAGACATAATATATAATCTCGTTCTTCGAGCTTCAGGCTTCTAGCTTCAGGCTCCTAACCCAAATATCATGACAAAAGTATTAATAGCCACAGAAAAACCGTTTGCTCCTGCTGCGGTTAACCAAATGCGTCCTGTAATTGAAAATGCAGGATTTGAATTGGCACTTTTAGAAAAATATACCGATAAAAGCGAATTGCTTTCTGCGATTGCTGATGCTGATGCAGTTATTATTCGTAGTGACAAAATCACTAAAGAGGTAATTGCAGCTGCTAAAAATCTAAAAATCGTTGTTCGTGCAGGTGCGGGCTACGACAATGTAGATCTAGCTGCTGCCACAGAAGCAGGTGTTACTGTGATGAACACTCCAGGGCAAAACTCAAATGCTGTTGCTGAATTAGCAATCGGGATGATGATTTTCCAAGCTCGTGGCCAGTTCAACGGTAAAGCGGGTACAGAATTGCGTGGAAAGAAAATAGGCATTCATGCTTACGGAAATGTAGGCCGCTTCGTAGCTACCATGGCCAAAGGTTTTGGCATGAAAGTATTAGCTTTTGACCCATTTGTAAGCAAAGAAACTATTGAAAAAGATGGTGTAAAAGTGGTTGATTCTGCTGAAGAGCTTTACTCTAGCTGTGAGTACATCTCATTACATATTCCCTCAAATGATAAAACCAAAAAATCAATTGGATTTGATCTTTTATCAAAAATGCCAAAGGGTGCTACTTTAGTAAATACTGCAAGAAAAGAAGTAATTGACGAAGAAGGAATGTTGAAATTAATGGCTGAACGCGATGACTTTAACTACCTTTCTGATATTGCTCCCGATAGCAAAGACGAGTTTGCTGCAAAATTTACTGGCCGATTCTTCTTTACTCCCAAGAAAATGGGAGCGCAAACTGCAGAAGCTAATATTAATGCAGGTGTTGCGGCTACAAATCAAATTGTTGGCTTTATCAAAGATGGTAGTACTAAATTTAAGGTGAATTAACATTGGATATTTGGGTAATGACAATTCTCGAATTGTCTCAACACGCTATCCGTAATTATATTAAAACAAAACATTATGGCAATTATAAAACCGTTTAAGGGTCTTCGCCCACCAAAAAACATTGTAGAGAACCTAGCTTCTTTACCTTATGATGTAATGAATTCTGAAGAAGCTGCTCAGATGGCTGATGGAAAAGATTGTTCATTATTACATATCACTCGATCAGAAATTGACTGTGCCCCAGGTATAGATGTACATTCTGATGAAGTATATAATAAGTCTGTAGAGAATTTTACCAAATTCAAAAATGAAGGTTGGTTGGTTCAAGATGATGTGGCAAAATACTATGTATATGCGCAAACTATGGATGGTCGTACTCAATACGGTATTGTTGGTGCTGCCGCTTGTGAAGACTATAATCAGGGGATTATTAAAAAACATGAGCTCACTCGTCCAGATAAAGAGGAGGATCGCATGATTTTAACTCGCTATCTTAATGCGAATATCGAGCCTGTATTCTTTTCGTATAAAGCGGTTCCTGAAATAGATGAAATAGTTGCAACGGTAGTTAATAAAACTCCAGCAGCCTATGATTTTACTGCTGATGATGGTTTCGGTCATCATTTCTGGGTAATCAATGACACACAAATGAATGCTGATTTAGAGCGTTTATTCGCTGAAAAAGTACCTTCAACCTATGTAGCTGATGGTCATCATCGTACAGCTGCTGCTGCATTGATTGGAAAAGAAAAAGCAGCCAAAAACCCCAATCACACAGGTGATGAGGAGTATAATTTCTTTATGGCAGTTCATTTCCCTGATAATCAATTAAAAATTATTGACTATAACCGTACTGTTACTGATTTGAATGGTCTTTCGAATGAGGAATTCCTTTCAAAATTAAATAACAACTTTATCGTTAAAGAAGAAGGTGCTGAAATTTACAAACCAGCTAAACTTCACGAATTCTCAATGTATTTGGACGGCAAATGGTATTCTCTACAAGCTAAAGAAGGTACATTCGACGATAGTGATCCTGTAGGAGTTCTTGATGTATCAATTTTAACAAACTCTATTTTAGAGCCTATTCTCGACATCAAAGATTTACG
>JAGLCR010000010.1 GCA_023146135.1 Bacteroidales bacterium | reverse complement strand
CATTTCCCCCTCCTAAAGTAGTAACTTTATTATTTTTTACAATAAACCAATTGTAAATTGACTCAAAATGTATCCCTTCACAATAATTAGCATTGGTATTTGCATCTACCTCGTTTCCAGTTACGACAGCATAATCTTGATAAAAAACATAAATACCATAGGCCAGATAATCCTCAACATGATTATTCTCAATATTTAACCACTGCTCTCTGCTTGTAACTGAAGTCCCTTTTAAATAAATACCAAACACACCATTAATAATATGATTATCTACTATATTTAGGTAATTATCATTACCATCACTGCTATAAATACCATATGCATTTGAAGCCATTACCGGCATAATAATATTATTATTTTCAATGGTGATATGATTTGCACCACCATTAATAACAATAGTTTTACAGCTATCACTACTTAAAGACTTAATAGTCATATCCTTAAAACTAATATAGTCAGCCCCGTTAAAATGTATCGTATGAATTGGCGAACTACCGATAGCATTATACTGTAGTACAACACTAGTATTATTAGCATTTGCAGATTGAAAAGTAATATTATGAACCGAGGACGATCCATTAATAGGATTTATTGTAAGCTGCTCTGTATAAGTACCCGCTTCAACATTAAAAGTAACATTTCCACATATTCCTGCCGTGTTTAGAGAAGCCAATGCACCATTAAATGACCCAAAATTCGCTGTACCATTTATTGTATCTCCAATGGAATATACCCCATTAAGGCATACTGATACATTTATATTTGCGGTATCATTTGCATTTACAGTATCTTGTACATTATTAGGTAATTGAGTATATGCTTCAATACTAAAAACTCCGCCAATAAAGCTTATTGAATCAATAATAACGGTATCCATTTGAGCAGAAGACAAACTACCAGACCAAAAAAACGTATCTGCAATCATTCCATTAATAGAATAGGGTATTTGGACAGAGGTTAAAGAAAGTTGTCCATAATTTTTTAGCACCACTTTTAATGCAGTATTCGTACCCGAGTTAAGATTATTCGTAGGCTCAATAAAACCAGGAATCAATCCAGCATCATTCATAGCAATAGTTGTAAGACCTATTTCTGAAAAGACCTTAGAGCTTTTATATTTTTCAAAATTCTTTGTTTTAAATAATTGTTTAGGAGCAAATCCATAAGACTCAAATCCGACAACAACTATAATAAATAAAACCAAATAGCTGATTAAAGTAGATAAATTTTTCATTTTATATTTGTTTTCTTCGAAGTCCCCTATAGACTAGGGCAGGTTTTGTTATAATAAAGGCAGTTATATAATTCCTCAAATATAGTGCTTTTATGTAATGATGTTGCATCCTTAATATCAAAATAATCCCACGTTTAAATAATCAAAACATTTCTATTTTTTCTAACACTTAGCTATTACAAAAGCCATCAACTTATATAATTACTATCTCATTTTCTTTACACTACATAATGAATATAAACTAAACAAAATCAAAAAGAAAACAAAAAATTTATCACATATACTGCTTACAATAAATGCCTATTTTTGTGGCAAATAATGAATAAAATATTTTATGAAGAAGGCAATCCTTACAATTATTATACTATCACTAAGCCAATGGGTTTTTTCCCAGAGAGTATATGACAATATTGGGAAATTTGGCAAATACCATAAAGACTGGGCTTTGGTTGAATACCAAGGTCATTATGGCTTTCTCCACATCAATGGCAAAGAAATAATACCTCCTAAGTACACAAAGATATACCCATACAACAAAGATATAAATGGATGGGCTTTAGTTGAACAGGATGGATTATATGGATATATTGACAATGCAGGTCGTGAAATAATCAAACCCTATTACAGCAAGATATTAGATTTTAATGAATCGAAAAAAGGATGGGCTATGGTTGAAAAAGATGGTCTATATGGATTTATTTCGGATAAAGGGGCTGAAGTCGTTAAACCCAAGTATGATAAAATCCTTCCTTATGGTAAGATTAAAAAAGATTGGGCCCTAGTATTACTAAATGGAAATTATGGAGCCATTGATTTAATGGGAGCGGAAATAATAAAACCCAAATACGATAATATAGAAAAGTTTGGAACACTAAATGATGACTGGGCTTTAGTAAGCAAAAACGGCTTGTATGGATTTATTTTCCAATCGGGAGTAGAAATACTCGAACCAAAATATGATAAGATATACAAATTCAATGATATGCACAAATCTTGGGCATTGGTTTCAAAAAATGGAAACTATGGCTTTATTAGTATTGAGGGAATTGAAATAGTCCCTCCTAAATATGATAAAATTGAATCATTTGGCGATTATCATAAATCATGGGCTTTGATAACTAAGAATGGCAATCTTGGTTTTCTTACAATGGATGGAGTGGAAATAGTAAGTCCAAAGTATGACAGCATCGATAAATTTAATAAATATATAAAAGGTTGGGCGATGGTTTCCAAAAATGGAAAATATGGCTTTTTAACCGATAATGGAGTTGAAATAGAGGAGCCAAAATACGATAAAATCATCAAAAAAGGTGGTGTTAAGGGCTATATCAATGGACATTGGGAAAAAATAAAGAAGCGTAAATAATAACAGAATTATTATATAGTTAATACACATTGTATCTAATCTTTACATAATCATTTCTATATAAGAATAATTAATAGCATAATATGACATTTGACGAATTTAAGCTTAACGAACAACTACTTGACGGTCTCTATTATATGGGATTTAAGAATGCTACTCCTATACAAGAGCAAGCCATACCACAGATATTACTCGGACGTGACTTATTGGGCTCTGCCCAAACAGGCACAGGAAAAACAGCTGCTTTTATATTACCCATACTTCACAAACTGGCCGAAAACCCAAAAGAAGGAATTCGTACATTAGTGATTGTACCCACACGTGAACTAGCCGTACAAATTGAACAACAAGTACAAGGTTTTTCCTATTATGTTGATGTTACCTCTATTGCGGTTTATGGTGGTGGCGATTCTGCTAGTTTTACGGAGCAAAGTAGAGCATTAAAACGTGGGGCCGAAATCGTTGTTGCTACGCCTGGAAAATTAATTTCACTACTCAATATGGGTGATATTAATCTCAGCAATTTGGATTATTTGATACTCGATGAAGCTGATCGTATGCTCGACATGGGTTTCTTTGATGATATTCAAAAGATTATTTCATTTCTTCCAGAAAAGAAGCGCCAGACCTTAATGTTTAGTGCAACCATGCCCTCCAAAATTGGGAAATTAGCTAAAAGTATTCTCATAGATCCTTTTGAAATTAAAATTGCCATTTCAAAGCCTGCCGCTGGTGTGTCTCAAGAGGTATATTTTACTTACGATACTCAGAAAACTCCTCTAACAAAGATTATTATAGACGCAAAACCTGAATATAAAAGCATCCTCATCTTTACATCTACTCGAAAAAAGGTTTTTGAAATTGTAAAGCAATTACGCAATAAAGTGTATAAAGTGGAAGGCATATCATCAGATTTGGATCAAAGAGAACGAGAAAATGTCTTAATGCGCTTCCGTTCCCGAGAAACTAAAGTACTTATTGCAACCGACGTATTGAGTCGTGGAATTGATATTAAAGATATTAACCTTGTAATAAACTACGATGTACCTGGCGACGCAGAAGACTATGTACACCGCATTGGACGAACTGCACGTGCCGAAACTAAAGGTGAAGCAATTACTTTTGTAAATGACGATGATATGTACAAATTTGTGCGTATCGAAAGACTGATTGAACGAGAAGTACCCAAACTAGCATTGCCAAAAGAATTGGGCGAAGGTCCAAAGTATAATAAAAACCCAAGTAAACCCTTCAAAGGTGGGTTTAAGGGCAAGGGAGGTAACCGCAATAGAAAACCATCTAATAACAATAATAAAGGTGAAAAAAGTGGTTATAAAGATAAAAAGAACAATAATAAAGGTACAAATAGAAATTTTAAAAATAAATCGAACAGCAAAAAATAAGCGACCATTTATTATGGCAGCTTAACTTCGAGTTGATACTAACTCTATTTCTAATATTTTATAACCAAGCCGCACTTCGTGTGCTGCATAAAACACCCCTACTAAAACAGATAACATACCTCCAACGAACACAAGCATTGCAATCATAGATAAAATATCCAAATCAAAATAAATAAATAGCCCAATGCTAAGAATTGTGAATATAAACATCGCAATCCCTACAGTATAAAGCCAAACAGTATTCTTAATCATTCTCATCCTGTTTTCAAGTAGCGGCAATTGCGCATGAATACAACTTTTTCTTTCGTGACTATCTTCATCTAATCCTCGATACTCCACATTAAGTGTACGTATCCTATTGATTACTAGAGAGTACTTATTATTCATCCCAAGTAGCAAAAGTCCACAAGCGGAAATCATAATTGCTGGTGCCAACATGGCCTGTATTATCTCAATCATAATATTCTATGTTTTTACAATGGCAAATGTACAATCAAAATATAAACGTAAAAAAAAGCCCAAATAACATAATGCTACTGGGCTCTTGATAATTATCAATAATACAAAGATTTTAAAAGTCTAAAATCTAATAGGATTTTTAACTTTCGATTTTAGCAATGCCAAATCAACCACCTCCATTACATCATCCACATAATGGAATGTAAGACCCTTAATATATTTTTCACTAATTTCATGAATATCCTTCTTATTTTCAGATGAAAGAATGATTTCTTTAATACTAGCACGTTTTGCTGCTAATATTTTCTCTTTAATTCCTCCTACTGGCAATACTTTAGAACGTAGCGTTAACTCACCAGTCATGGCAATCTTATTCTTCAACTTACGTTGAGTAAATGCCGAGACCAATGCTGTAAAAAAGGTAATTCCAGCCGAAGGACCATCCTTTGGCGTAGCTCCCTCTGGAATATGAATATGTACATCCCACTTTTCAAATGCCTTTTGAGGAATGTCTAATTCTTCAGCATGAGCTCGCAAATACTTATAAGCTACAGTGGCCGACTCTTTCATCACATCGCCCAAAGAACCCGTCATCGTGAACAAACCTTTTCCTCGACTCAAGCTTACCTCTACAAACAAAATCACTCCACCCACACTAGTCCAAGCTAAGCCTGTTACTACTCCAGCATGTTCGTTAGTAATAGCCTTATCCTTTTGAAATCTTGGAGGACCCATAATAGTTCGTAAATCATCAATCGATAATTCCTTATTAAACTCCTCCTCCATTACAATAAACTTAGCTCTATTACGTATAATCTTCGCAATATGCTTATCCAAAGTACGCACACCCGACTCGGCAGTATAATCTTCGATTAGTTTCTCCAATATAGGTTTCTTGATTTGTAATTGGCTTTTCTTAAAGCCATGCTCACCAAATTGTTTAGGGATTAAATGACGTTTAGCAATTTCTATTTTTTCTTGAATAAGATAACCGCTCAAATCTATGATTTCCATACGATCGCGTAGTGCAGGGTGAATATTAGCCAATGAATTGGCCGTTGCCACAAACATAATTTTTGACAAGTCATATTCCACCTCTAAATAATTATCATAGAATGCTGAATTTTGCTCTGGATCAAGCACTTCCAATAAGGCTGAAGCAGGGTCACCACTTACATTACCCCCCACTACTTTGTCTATTTCATCCAACACAAATACAGGGTTAGACTTTTTAGCCTTTTTCAAACTTTGGATAATACGACCAGGCATTGCGCCAATATAAGTCTTGCGATGCCCCCTAATCTCGGCTTCATCACGCAAGCCACCCAATGCCATGCGAACATACTCCCGGTTCAATGCGCGTGCAATAGATTTTCCTAATGATGTTTTACCAACTCCTGGAGGGCCAACAAAACAAAGAATTGGCGATTTCATATCACCTTTCAATTTTAATACAGCCAAATATTCAATAATACGCTCCTTAATTTTGTCCAAACCGTAATGATCATCATCCAATATTTTACCTGCTTTTTTCAGATTGAAATTATCGTTACTAAATTCATTCCATGGCAAATCTACCATGGTTTCCAAATAGTTATGATGAATTGAGAATTCTGCTGCCATCGGATTCATCCTACTTAATTTGGCAAGCTCTTTCTCAAAAACTTCTTTTACGTCCTTAGTCCATTTCTTTGTTTTAGCTTTTTTCTTAAGCTCGATAATCTCTTGCTCATGAGGACTTCCGCCTAACTCATCTTGTATGGTTTTTAATTGCTGATTCAAGAAATAATCACGCTGCTGCTTATCCAAATCCGTTTTAACTTTATCTTGAATTTGGTTTTTCAATTCCAGCATCTGAATCTCCTTACTCAACATTCCCAATAAAGTTTGGGCACGCTCATTCAAATCAGTAATCTCCAAAAGGTTCTGCTTATCTTCTAAGCCAGAGTTCAAATTCGATGAAATGAAATTCACTAAAAAGGAAGGACTTTCAATATTTTTAATTGCAAAACCTGCATCAGAAGGAATATTGGGATTAAGCTTTATTGCTTTTAATGACATATCCTTAATGGAATCCATAAGAGCCTTAAACTCCTCATCATTATCCACTACAACATCCGTAAGCAAAGGCGTCACCTTGGCTATAAAATAAGGTTTACTTTGCACTTCAGCATCTAGGGAAATACGATTTCGTCCTTGAATAATAACTGTTGTTGAATCGTCTGGCATCTTCAATACCTTGACCACCTGAGCCATGACACCTGTTTTAAACAAATCGTCAAAAGTAGGCTCTTCAATAGCACCTTCTATTTGCGAAACTACACCAATAAGTTTAGTATCAGCATAGGCATCATTAATTAGCTTAACCGATTTTTCACGCCCCACCGTAATTGGAATCATCACACCTGGAAAGAGTACGGTATTTCTTAAAGGTAAAATGGGTAATTGTTCAGGCACATCAGCATCATCCAAAGGAACTTCCTCATTACCTGCCATCAAAGGAAGAAACTCCGTTTCACCTTCTACAATGTCACTCAACCCAATTGATCTTATTTCATTAAAGTCCATATATATTGTCATATTGACAGCAAAAAAAACAACTATTCTACCCTAATTATTGCAATATTGCAATCATACAATATGGCTAAACAGTAATAAGTTGACTGTCAGATTTTTTTAATCATTCTATGCTTATCAACATGATAAGCTATGTTTTGTTTTTCAATAGCTATGCCAAACAAAAATAGCAGCCTAAATAGTCAAATAGGCTGCTATTATGTCGGAATATTTATCTTTATATTGTGGTATTATAAACCACTTTGAGAATATCTTCTTCCACTTGGTCAAATTCCAAATCGCGTCGAGCATATACACGTTTTGCAACATCCACTGCCTTTTTAAAATTGTACTTCTTGTAACCACTTGGACCTCCCCAGTTAAAAGAAGGTACAAATTGACGAGGAAATCCTGTTCCAAAAATATTTACATTCACTCCCACCACAGTTCCTGTATTAAACATAGTATTGATACTCGATTTGGAATGGTCGCCCATAATCAAGCCACAAAACTGCAATCCTGTATTGACAAAACTCTCTTGTCCATAATTCCAAATACGTACAATATCGTAGGTGTTTTTAAGATTCGAAGTATTAGTATCAGCTCCTAGATTACACCATTCACCTAAAACAGAATTCCCAAGGAAACCTGCATGACCCTTACTTGAATAACCTAATATCATGGAGTTACTTACCTCTCCACCAATTTTCGAATATGGACCAATCGTTGTAGGACCATAAACAATTGCCCCCATCTTTAATACGGCATGATCGCATAATGCAAGTGGCCCACGAACTGTGCAACCCTCCATTATCTCAGCATCTTTACCGATATATATGGGGCCATTTTTTGTATTAAAAGTAGAAAACTCAACTATTGCTCCTTCTTCAATAAAAATTGGATGCTCACCAACCATACGATTAGTATCGCTCAACTTCTGTGACTTTCGCCCTTTAGTTATGGTTTCAAAATCACCAGGAATCGTTTGATCTAATTTTGAGAATAAATCCCAAACATCATTAATACACACCGACTCTGTCTGTAAATTAACTTCCTCTGTTTCGATTGTATCCATATTTTCAAGACTTTTTAAGCTAAGTCGCATGGCTATTACTTTAGTATTGCCAACAAGAGCTTGATCAGTCTTCAGGGAATGTATTTCTTTCAACAAAGAATCACTTGGATTTACAGAGCTGTTAATCAATATATTATCATCCTTTTTTAATAATGGATACTTCTTACTTAAATAAGCTTCTGTAAGACTGGAAGTATTGGTTTTCAGAGCCAACTCCCATTTCTCTCGCATCGTTAAAATACCAAAACGTATATCTGCCACTGGCCTTGTAAATGTAAGTGGTAATAAGTTCTTTCTAACCGTTTGATCATCAAATAATATGTAATTCATAGTGTAATTTTTCTAAATTTTTATTGTCGTAAATATACAATAAATGAACATACCTAAAACAATTGGGCAAAAAAAAAGTCCCAATAAAGGGACTTTTAAACTTTGAATAGAAAAACTACTATTTAGCAACCTTCTTATCCATATGCTTTTTGTAACGGTTCTTAAATTTATCAACACGTCCTGCGCTATCAACAAGTTTCATCTTACCTGTGTAGAAAGGGTGCGACATATGTGAGATCTCCAATTTTACTAATGGATACTCGTTTCCGTCTTCCCATTTAATATTTTCTTTTGTCTTAACAGTTGACTTTGTTATAAATGAATAACCGTTTGACATATCTTGGAATACGACCAATCTATAATCTGATGGATGAATATCTTTCTTCATAATTTCTAATACCTTTTAATTTTCGGACTGCAAAAGTAATTGTATTTGTGGAAATAGCAAAACAATCTAATGCATTTTTCAAATATTTTTTGTTAATAACTACGACAACCCTCCTAAGAAAGATATTACATCCACATTATCAGCATATTCATTAAGTTTTGGATATTGTGAATTACCAAATTTTTCATGCAAAATACTTAGCCCTTCACCTCCAACAATGCACTGAAGCTGTTCTTTTTCTACTATTAACCGTCTTTCAAGCACTTCTAAGTCGTCATATTCTTCATAATGCAATACCGAAACGGGTGAAGCGTAAGAATCATTTTTTGTTAGTAAATGAAATCCATTATCAAAATGAGCTACTTTATTCAATAGAAAAATCGACTTATTATATTCGTAATTATTAAAATACTTTGTATGTTCATGTAGATTTACATAATGCTGAAAATTATCGAGAATTCTAGGCAAATCATAGCCTTTGGGAATAAAAATCTTAGAAATACTCCTACAGCCAAGTCCAAAATAAAGATATACATCATCAGCCAACATTTTCAATTCTTCTTTGGATTCATCGCCCGTAATTATTGCTACTGAATTTCGATTGCGACGAATAATATGAGGATATTTACCAAAATAATAATCAAAATAACGGGCCGAATTATTACTTCCAGTAGCAATCACCGCATCAAACTCCTTAAGCAAGTGAGGAACAAATTCTATCTTTGACTTGAACGCAGGCTCAATAGCAATAAGTTTATCAGCAAAAAAAGGCAGCAGGTGCTCATCTTGTGTAGAAAGTTTTCCCTTGAATATCTTTCCAGAAATTAGCACACTAAGAAAATCGTGAAAACCAACCATGGGTAGATTTCCAGCCATGATTACTCCTACCCTAGTATTTGATTCAACAAAGTAAGAATATTCATAATTACCGACCCATGAACGTAGTTTATCAGCAGTTAATAAATTTGCAATAGAAGAAATAGCGATACGTGTAAAGCGAGGATCAAACCAAGGGTTGTGCACCTTAGCCTTAACAATAATGTTTTCAAGCACCTCATCATTAGCAGCTAAATCAGTTCGTATTGCATTTCCTAATTCTATAAACGCTTGTATTCGTTGCTCAATTGTCATATTTTGAATTTTGGCAAAAGTATTAAAAAAAGCTACGATTAAACTCCATTATTACTTCTTAATGTTGTCTATGCAAAAACCTATCATAATCAAGGATTTCAATATCACCTAATATCTGCAAGCCTTCAACAAACCAATGTTAGTAAATATGACATTCTTAAGAGGTCAAGGGGGTCGTTTACCTTAGTTTTGTACATATGAAACGAGCATGACAATTTTTAATCTTAATTGCCCATAGAGGCATGATAAAAATATTGTTATGGGACTCCATATCGCATTAATGCATTTTAAACATATGAAAGAGATACTATTACCCGAAAACTTAAGCTTAGTTGCACAAATAGGCTTATACACGCTCTATGTATCAGCGGTTTTCCAATTTATCTTTCTATGGGTTATTTTTATTCGTTTTGCATTCTTTACAAAGAATATTCCTATAGATGAAAATGCTCATGAAGCTGTATCTGTAATAATTGTTGCAAAAAATGAATATCAAAATCTAAAAAGAAATCTTCCAAAGATTTTGAATCAAGATTATCCAAATTTCGAAGTCATACTCGTAAATCATGCATCGGAAGATGATACTGAATATCTTATTCGCGAATTATCAAACGACCACCCAAACCTTAAATACGTTGTAGTACAAGATAATATAAACTTTTTTAGCGGAAAAAAATTCCCTTTATCAGTGGGTATAAAATCGGCGAAAAATGATATTTTATTGTTAACAGACGCTGATTGCTATCCAGATTCTGATCAATGGATTAGTGAGATGAATGCACAGTTTACTCATAAAAAAGATATTGTATTAGGTTATGGCGCTTATGAGGAGCGAAAGGGCATCATTAATAAAATTATTCGTTACGATAGTTTACGAGTAGGGATAATGTACTTATCATTAGCACGCTGGGGCATGCCTTATATGGGTGTTGGGCGAAACCTAGCTTATCGTAAATCTGTTTTTTTTAAGCAGAATGGTTTTCAAGCACATTACCACATTCCTTCAGGCGATGATGATTTATTTGTTAATAGTGCCGCTAACAGCAAAAATACAAGCATTGCCATAGGCAAAAACTGCCGTAGTGTTTCTACACCTAAGATTAGTTTTTCAGACTGGTACTATCAAAAGAAAAGGCACTTAACAACTGGCAAACACTATAAAACTGCACATTTATTTGTACTTGGTTTATGGGATATTAGCACAATTCTGTTCTTTTTTGCGGCTATATTCCTTTTAAGCATACAAGTTCAAATCATTATAACTTCTGTTATTCTAGGACTTAGGGTATTTAGCCAATTAATAGTAACAAAAAAAACTATGCTATTGCTTGGCGAGAAAAAATTATTATTATTTTCGCCTCTCTTGGAAATATTCATACTGATGGTAAATCCAATAGTATCTATTTTTGGTGTTTTTACAAAAAAGCGTAAATGGTAGTAAACCCTAATTTTACGGATAAGGCTAAGCGAGACTATGAATTGATACGTCGAGCTATCGATCATAACGACCGGAATGCCTATGCAAATTTAATGGGTAATTATCGTGACTCCATATACTTTATGTTGTTAAAGATGACCAACAATAAAGATGATGCTGAAGATATGACCATTGAAGCATTTGGCAAAGCTTTTAAGAAACTCGAGCAATACACTCCTAATTACGCGTTTAGCACTTGGCTTTTCAAAATAGCCTCCAATAATTGCATTGATTTTATTCGTAAGAAAAAGCATCATTTAATTTCATTAGACAAAGAATATCAGGATGAAGCAGGTACAGAACTTGCTCAAAGAATTCCTTCTAGCGTACTCGATCCTGAAGAAGAGCTTATTAAAAGTCAAAAAATTAAAATTATGCGAGAGGTGGTTGATAAACTAAAGCCTCACTACCGTATTCTTATTGAGTTACGCTATTTCAAAGAGCTTACTTACGAAGAAATAGCCGAAGAGTTAAATCTACCTTTAGGCACTGTGAAAGCCAAACTTTTCCGTGCTCGCGATTTTCTTTATAATATTGTTCAGCGCTCCGAAGAACATATCTAAAACTAAATATCACCTTCTTTTTTATTGCCATTCATTCACAATGTTCAAACTATGTGGATAACTTTCAACTTTTTTCATTCCAATTTGGATGATTGACAATGTTTTCTGTATAATTTTGCATTCCAAGTGAATATTTATACATTTGGAATGAATACTAAAGAAAATCGACAGATAAAAATCGTTGAAATAATTCAACATCAAAAAATTAGCAGGCAAGAAGATCTTTTGGATAATTTGCTCACCACTGGTTATTCTGTTACTCAAGCCACCCTTTCTCGTGATTTGAAGGAATTGAAAGTTGGAAAAATCCCTGACCCTCAATTTGGAAGTATCTATTTTATAAGTTCAGCTCATAGCGACACATATGACCTCCATGGAGTTCAGTCTATTGAATGGGTAAGAGAAATGGTTCTTATAAAATGTATTCGAGGATATGCCAATAGTGTTGCCGCAAGTATCGACAACTGTAATATTATGGAGATTGCAGGCACAATTGCAGGAAACGATACTATTCTTGTAATCTTAAAAAACAATACATCTTTTGATGATTTTAGAAAGGCTTTAATAACACATTTCAATGGCGTTGACTACTTATTTTAATTTTCATATCCCAGACGTTTGTCAGGAGATCAATCAAACAAGCATACAATGGTAAAAACAGGTAAATTAATTCTCGAAGATGGCACTGAAATGCTAGGAAAAGTATTTGGTTATGAAGGAAGTATCGCTGGGGAAGTGGTTTTTAATACCGCAATGACAGGTTATCCCGAAAGCCTAACCGACCCTTCTTACGCTGGTCAAATATTAATTGCAACTTACCCACTAATTGGAAACTATGGTGTACCCAATAAGGACAGTAAGAACTCAATGCTCACACACTACGAGTCGGATAAAATACAAATTAACGGTTTTATCGTATCTGACTATTCCCATGAATACAGTCACTGGAATGCGGAAAAAAGTTTAGACCAATGGATGATTGATAATAAAATACCTGGTCTTTACGATATCGACACCCGTGCGCTAACTAAGATTATTCGTGAAAAAGGTGCTATGCTTGGAAAAATCATCATCGATAATCAAGATGTGCCACTATTCGATCCCAATAAAGAAAATATTGTTAATAAAGTAAGCATCAATGAAAAACAGGTGTATGGTAATGGTAAATATCGTATAATGCTTATTGATTGCGGGGTGAAAAATAATATAATTAGACACTTTCTAAAAAGAGATACCACTATTATTAGAGTACCATGGGACTACGATTTTTCTGAGGAAGAATATGATGGGCTTTTTATTTCCAATGGACCAGGGGACCCTAAAAGATGTGATATTACCATAAAGAACTTAGCACTCGCCTTTGAAAATAGCGAACCTATTTTTGGAATATGCCTTGGAAATCAATTAATGTCATTGGCTTCGGGTGCTGACACTTACAAACTAAAATATGGCCATCGAAGCCATAATCAACCCGTATTGGAAGTAAATACAAACCGAGCTTATATCACCTCACAAAATCATGGCTTTGCTGTTGACAACAATAGTTTGTCCGACGAATGGAACCCATTGTTTATTAACCTAAATGATGATACTAATGAAGGTTTTCAGCACAAAAGTAAACCGTTTTTCTCCACTCAATTTCACCCCGAAGCATCTAGTGGCCCAACAGATACAGAGTTTTTATTTGATAAATTTTTGGATATGATAAAGGTATCAAAACAAGAAAACGAGTGATTTGGTAACGACAGGCAAAGGACTTTCTCAACTATTATATAATATTGAAAGACAATAGAAAATGGAAAATAAAATAAACAAGGTTCTAATATTAGGCTCAGGAGCATTAAAAATTGGGGAGGCAGGTGAATTTGACTATTCTGGATCACAGGCACTTAAAGCACTTAAGGAAGAGAAAATACATAGTGTACTAATCAACCCAAATATCGCAACGGTACAAACCTCAAAGGAAATTGCGGATGAAATTTATTTCCTACCAATAACCCCATTCTTTGTGGAGCAGGTAATTCAAAAGGAACAACCCGACGGCATACTTCTTTCATTTGGAGGTCAAACAGCACTCAACTGTGGAATGGAGCTATTTGAAAATGGAATTCTAGAAAAGTATAATGTTCAAGTACTTGGCACTCCAATTGAAGCTATCCGAACCACTGAAGACCGCCAAGAATTTGCCGACTTATTACGAGGAATTAAAATAAAAACTCCAGAAAGCTATTCATGCGAAAGCATTGACGAAGCATTAATTGCTGCCGAAAAAATTGGATTCCCTGTAATTACGCGTGCAGCCTTTACTTTAGGTGGACAAGGAAGTGGATTTTGCAATAATCCAAATGAACTTTCAGAGCTTGCCCAAACGGCCTTTTCTTTTTCCAATCAAATATTGGTTGAAAAGTCATTGAAAGGATGGAAAGAGGTTGAATACGAAGTAGTACGTGACAAATATGACAACTGTATTACCGTATGTAATATGGAGAATTTTGACCCTCTGGGAATCCATACAGGAGAAAGCATAGTAGTAGCTCCTTCCCAAACACTAAGTAATACTGAATATCATAAACTACGGGAGATATCTATTAAGATAATACGTAGAGTAGGAGTAGTTGGAGAATGTAATGTACAATTTGCATTAGACCCAAGATCAGAAGATTATCGTGTAATTGAGGTCAATGCTCGGCTTTCAAGATCAAGCGCACTAGCCTCAAAAGCAACGGGATACCCACTAGCATTTGTAGCGGCAAAACTTGGGTTGGGCTATGGCTTACATGAACTAAAAAACTCTGTAACTAAAACCACCTCAGCATTTTTTGAACCAGCCCTTGACTATGTAACATGTAAAATTCCCCGATGGGACTTGGGTAAATTTAACGGAGTGAATAAGCAATTGGGATCTTCCATGAAATCGGTTGGAGAAATCATGTCCATTGGACGAAGCTTTGAAGAAGCAATTCAAAAGGGACTTCGTATGATTGGCCAAGGGATGCATGGCTTTACAGCTAATAAAGAGCTAAGTATTGATAATATCGAACAAGAACTAAGCGAGCCCACAGACATGCGAATATTTGCTATTGCGCATGCATTAAAGCAAGGCTTTGCAACACAAAAAATTCATGAACTTACAGGCATTGACCTTTGGTTTTTAGAAAAATTAAAGAATATCCTAAATATAGAAAATCAACTACTTACCACAAAAGGCCTGGATGATTTAGATGACAATTTATTGATAACCGCTAAAAAAGCTGGTTTTTCCGACTTTCAGCTGGCACGCAGCGTAATAAAAAGTAGCGATGAGTCTATTGATAATGACTTGCTTACAGTAAGAGAGTATCGTAAAAAAAGAGGAATTATACCTTTTGTAAAACAAATCGACACCTTGGCAGCAGAATACCCTGCGCAAACTAATTACCTATACCTTACCTATCACGGCATTGAAGGTGATATTGAATATGAACAAGATGGAAAGTCAGTAATAGTTTTAGGTTCTGGAGCTTATAGAATTGGAAGTAGTGTTGAATTTGATTGGGGTAGTGTAAATGCCTTGAATACCGTAAACAAAATGGGGTATCGGTCAATTATGATTAACTACAACCCCGAAACCGTTAGTACCGATTATGATATTTGTGACAGACTCTATTTTGATGAATTATCATTGGAGCGAGTGCTAGACATCATTGATCTTGAGACTCCAAAAGGTATAATCGTTTCGGTAGGAGGACAAATACCAAATACCTTAGCCATGCGTCTACATGGTTTGAATGTAAATATATTGGGTACAAGTCCTGAATCCATTGACAATGCCGAAGACCGTCATAAATTTTCGAGCATGCTTGACAAACTAGGCATAAACCAACCCAGGTGGCGCGAATTAAGCAGCATGAACGATATATTCCACTTTGTGGACACTGTCGGCTTCCCTGTGCTCATACGACCTTCATACGTACTCTCTGGAGCCGCAATGAATGTTGTTTCAAATAAAGAAGAGCTAGAGCATTTTCTAAAATTGGCAGCAAAAATTTCGAAAAAGCACCCTGTGGTTGTTTCTGAATTTATTCAACAAGCTAAAGAGATTGAGTTTGATGCAGTTGCAGATAAAGGAGAAATTATTGCCTATGCCATTTCTGAGCATATTGAGTTTGCTGGCGTGCATTCGGGTGATGCTACCTTGGTCTTTCCACCGCAAAAGGTATATTTTGAAACACTTAGAAGAATCAAACGTATCTCCAAACAAATTGCTAAAGAATTGAATATCAGTGGGCCATTTAATATGCAGTTTTTAGCTCGTGACAATTTTGTTAAGGTTATAGAATGCAACTTAAGAGCTTCAAGAAGCTTTCCATTTGTATCAAAAATATTAGATCAAAACTTTATCGAAATGGCAACCCGTATTATGCTAGGTGAAAAGGTGGAAAAACCCAATAAATCTATTTTTGACGTGGAACATATTGGGGTAAAAGCTTCGCAGTTTTCGTTTTCTCGCCTCACTAAAGCCGACCCTGTTTTGGGTGTTGATATGGCATCAACAGGAGAAGTAGGATGCATAGGTGATGAATATTATGAAACAATTCTAAAGGCCATGATGTCTGTAGGTTATAGAATACCATCTAAAGGTGTACTTTTATCTACAGGAGACATTAAATCCAAAGTTGAATTACTAAATTCGTGTCGTTTAATGAAAGCTAGAGGCCTGCAATTATACGCCACCCCCGGATCTGCCTCCTTTCTTGAAAGTCATGGGATAGAATGCATAAGCGTACATTGGCCTGATGAAGACAAAAAGCCAAACTCTTTAGATTTACTACAAAAGAGCATGATTGACTTCGTGGTTAATATCCCAAAAAACCTTGATAGCTCTGAACTTAACAACGACTACATCATCCGTAGAAGGGCTATTGATTTGAACATACCAATTATTACGAACGCCCGATTGGCCAGTGCTTATATTACAGCCTTTTGCACCGTTGAAAAAAAGGATATCCAAATCAAAAGTTGGAATGAGTATATTAAAGAATAAACCTAAATTTTATTTTATTGTAAATGCCCACAAAAGCTAATTCATTTGTGGGCATTTACTTTATTATTTGTAATAAAGTAAAATGAAAACCAATAATTATTTTACAAAATTTCATACTTATACTATAACTTTAATTACAGTTTATATACTACTGAATATCTTTTATATAAAAGACTCGCACTGCAATTTTGTCAGTACTGATTTTCCTATATAAATCACAATTATTTTACCATATTAACAATTACAAGGCAACTACATAAGCCCGAGTTTTGTCATCCTTAATGATAGCTAATAAGAGCATCATTATTTTTCTTAGATTTGTATATCTAATAGTAAAAGTGTTTAGTTTATAATACAAAACCATATAAATGACAAAACAAGTACTAATAAGTATTCTAATTTTATTTACAGCACTAAATGTCAATGCTTTAGAAAAAGACACCCTTAGTTTTAGAAAGGCTGCTTTTATTGAAAACAAAAACCAATGGCCCGAGCAAGTACTATATAAGGCTCCAATTAGCACAGGAAACCTATGGATTGAGAGAAACACCCTCACATTTGATCTAAAAAACCCTGATGATATAAAAGCCATTGCAGATTACAAAAGTCAAGCAGGTACCAATATGGAAAAAGGTATCCCCTTCCCTTCTCAAGTACGGCATCATATCTATAAAGTACACTTTATAGGAGCCAATTCTGAAGTTAAGACCGAAGCTCATAAGCCATACGATTATTATGAGAATTACATTATTGGAAATGATAAACACAAGTGGGCCTCAAACGTAAAAACCTATCAATCTATCAAATACCTAAATCTTTATCAAGGAATAGATCTGAAATTATATCAGCAAGAGGGCTTTCTAAAATGGGACTTCATTGTTGAGCCACATGCTTTGGCAAACAGTATAGTATTGGAATACGAAGGTGTGGATAAGCTAAGCATTCAATCGGGCAAACTAATCATAAAAACGTCTGTAAATAAGATTATCGAGATGGCCCCATATTCATATCAAATTGATAATGATGGAAATCATATTGACGTTGCCTGCCAATACCATTTAGAAGAAAACCAACTCACATTTCATTTTCCCAATGGATATAATCCTGAATGGAAATTAGTTATCGATCCCGTTTTAATTTTCGGCTCTTATTCTGGATCCACCTCAGATAATTGGGGTTATTCAGCAACTTTTGACTCACAGGGATATTTATTTGCAGGTGGTAGTTCCTTTGGCAATGGCTATCCTTACACAACAGGCGCCCTCGACACTACCTTTTCAGGTGGAAGTTGCGATATTGTAATTTCAAAATATGACACTAATGGTACTCAATTAATCTACTCCACATACCTGGGAGGAAGTAATTCAGAAGTCCCTAGCAGCCTGATTGTTAATAGTAATGACGAGCTTTTCGTTATGGGTGTTACGGGTTCTAGCGACTTTCCCGTTAGCCCATCTGGTTACGACACTAGTTTTAATGGTGGCACTGGATATATTTTAACTTCCGCAATCAACTTTTCAAATGGTAGCGATATTTTTATCACAAGGTTAAATAGTACAGGTACACAAATTATCGCCTCCACTTTTTTTGGAGGAACTGGAAATGATGGACTTAATACCTCAACAAGCCTTTTGAAGAATTATGCCGACGAACTTCGGGGCGAAATCGTAATAGACAAAAATAACAATCCAATTATAGTAAGTAGTACAATATCTAATAACATCCCGATTACCTTCTTAAGCTTCCAATCAAGCAATGCTGGAGGTCAAGACGGCATGGTTGCCAAATTTGATAATAACCTGTCCAACCTTATCTGGAGCTCCTATTATGGAGGAAGTGCAAGTGATGCCATCTATAGTGTTGCTGTTGACCAAAATCAAGACATTTATATTACTGGAGGTACATCATCACTCAATCTAAACACCACATTTGGAGCCTTACACACAAATTATCAAGGAGGATTGACCGATGGTTTTATTGCAAAAATCAACTCCAATGGCTCAAACCTAATTCATAATAGCTATTTTGGCACCCCTGCTTATGATCAATCTTACTTTATCGATCTTGATAAATTTGATAATGCCTACGTCTTTGGGCAAACATCTGATACTGGCAGCACTTTGATATATAATGCTTTATGGAATAGTCCTGGTGATGGTCAGTTTATCACCAAACTCGACCCTCAAATAAGCAACATTCTATGGTCAACCACATGGGGAAATGGAACAACAGGAGTAGATGTTTCTCCTTCAGCATTTATGGTCGACTTATGTAACCGAATTTACCTTTCGGCCTGGGGTGGGCTTACTAATGGAACATGGTCCACCACTAACGGGTTACCCATTAGTAATAATGCTTTTCAAAGCACCACCGATGGATCCGACTATTATGTTATGGTAATGAAAGATGACGCTTCTGGATTAGATTATGGAACATTTTACGGTGGAGCACAATCTCATGAGCATGTGGATGGAGGCACTAGCCGATTTGATCATAAAGGGCGCATATACCAAGCTGTTTGTGCTGGATGCGGAGGCCATTCCGATTTTCCCACAACTACTAATGCACATTCTAATACAAATAATAGCAGTAATTGTAATAATGGTGTTTTCAAATTTGATTTTGACATTCCGGCCATCGTAGCCGATTTTGTACAACCTCCGGTTGGATGTGCCCCAGATACAATTGACTTTAACAATACCTCCTACCTCACCCACCCTGCAACAACAAGTTTTTTATGGGACTTTGGTGATGGCACTAGCTCTAACCTACACTCACCTAGCCATATTTACACTCAGTCAGGAATTTATTTTGTAACATTAATTATTAATGATAACCAAAGTTGTAACTTGTCTGATACTATAGTCCAGCAAATTGCAATGCTATCAGGCTCCATCGACACCATACCTTCAAAAAGCATTTGTAAATTTGATTTTACCCAAATTGGCATTTTACCCATTAACGATCCTTCCGTATTATATCACTGGACAAATGCTAGCGCTCTATCTGACACAACAGTGTCAAACCCAATAGCCTTTCCTCTTGCCGACACATGGTATAATATGGCCATTACTAATGGTCAATGCACCGATACTCTACGACAATTTGTAAAAGTATATGATATTGATGTTTTCGCAGGAAACGACACCTCGCTTTGTCAAGGCATAATTACACTCACAGCCCAAAGTAACTCACCAAATTTGCAATTCCAATGGTCAAGCAGTAGTAATTTTAACGATACTCTTAATACAAGTACCTCTGATAGCACTTTAACTGTATCGGTGAGTGGACCAACCTATTTTTATATTCGTGCATTTTGGCAAGGCTGTGGTGATATAGATAGTGTATTGGTAGATGTACGCATTCATATTCAACAGCAAAATATACAACACCCATTATGTCATAATGATGCTAATGGGTACATTGATGTAATTGCCACAGGAGGTCTATCGCCTTATATATATTCTTGGGATAATGGCATGAATGGAAATCAAATAAACAACTTGGGTGGTGGAACATACGTTATAACAGTAACCGATGCTGACGGTTGTTTTACGAAAGACACTGTTGCCTTAATCAACCCTCCTTTATTAACTAGCTCGAAGGCAAAAAAGAATATTCCATGCGCACAGGCATGTATCGGAGAAGCATGGTGTAATCCTACCGGAGGAACTCCTCCATATACTTGGCAATGGAACGATCCCTCAAATCAAACTACTAACCCTGCGACACAATTATGCGACGGTACTTTTATTGTTCAACTAAAGGACGCTAACAACTGTAGCCTTTCAGACACTGTAGTCCTTATTGACTCGTCTATCTACATTACGTTTAATGCTTGGAACGACGATACAATTTATCAAGGTCAAACGGTTCCTATTCACTCCTCCATTCTTAATGGCAACTATAGTTACCTATGGACACCAAATACGGGTCTCGACAATCCTACATCAAACTCATGTAATGCAACTCCAGACCAAACGACCACTTATTTTGTAGAAGTACACGATCAATGGGGATGTACTTGGCGCGATTCGGTTACAATATGGGTTTTAGATGTAGTTTGTGACGAACCCTATATATATGTACCAAATGCCTTTACGCCCAATAATGATGGTAAAAACGATGTGCTATTTGTTAAAAGCAATGTTGCTTACGAAGTAGATTTTAGAATATATGATCGCTGGGGAGAGTTGGTTTTTGAAACCACAAACTTGGATAATGGTTGGAATGGTACTTTTAGAGGACAAAATGCCAATCCTGGAGTATTTGTTTATCACTTAGTTATAACCTGTTATAATAAAGAGATTTTTAGAAAAAAAGGAAATATTACATTGATACGCTAAAGGGTAGATGAGAAAAGGACTTGGCATACTGATATTACTAGCCTCTTGGGTTATTGGAGTAAACAGCTATGCTCAAGATATACACTTTTCTCAATACTTAAACTCACCATTGAACCTCAACCCTGCCCTTAGTGGATTTAGCGATGCCAAATATCGATTCATACTCAATCACCGGAGCCAATGGGCGTCAGTAACAGTACCCTATAAAACCTACTCAGCGGCTGTAGATATGCAATTATGGAAACGTAAGCGACAAAGGGATATTTTTGGTTTGGGACTGGTTTTCAATAATGACGAAGCTGGTGACTCTCATTTTGGAACCACTCAGGGTGCTATTTCATTTTCCTATATAAAAGCACTTAATAGACGAAATAGAAACCTATTATCATTTGGCGCTCAACTATTTTTCTCTCAACGGTCAATTGATTATACGCACTTATACTTTCCCAATCAATGGAATGGAAATGCCCACGACCCTAATATTCAAAACGGCGAGTACTTTTCGCAATCCAATTTTACTTACTTCGATATTTCTGCAGGAGTTCATTGGTTTTCTATTGCAAACAGTAATTTGAACTTCAATACAGGAGTATCCGTATGGCATATTAATCAACCCGCACAAAGCTTAATGAATGACACGAAAGTGAATCTTGCAATCAAAATTTTAGCTTATTCTGAGGTGCAAATCGACTTAGATGGCAATAATGCCCTTTTTCCAAGCATCTACTTTGCTCAACAAGGACCATTTAGTGAATTAACATTAGGATTACGATATAAATATATTGTACATCCCAATAGTCATAATTTCACCGCAATTAATTTTGGCTTATTTGGTCGTAATGCAGATGCGCTAATCTTACAATTTGGGCTTGACTATAAAAAGTTTAAAATCATGGGAAGCTATGACTTCAACCTTTCAGGCCTGCGCTCTGCCAGTAATTACTTAGGCGGCTACGAAATATCGATTATATTTAGCATTGACAAACATAAAGTACGTAAAACAACCTCCATGCCTTGTCCTATTTTTTAATATTATGAGAATTCAAATTGTAAAAATATTCGCCTTTATAGGATTTGTCATTTTGACGAATATGAATATTTATGCACAGAATTCTTTCGAAAATGACAAAACGAAAACTCAAGCCGACGAAATGATGATAAATGGTAGTTATTATCAAGCCGCTCAACTTTACAAATCATTACTCGATATTGACAGCAACCAAATCGATCTTGCTTATAAATATGCATTATGCAATCATTACTTATTAAACTATCAAAGAGCACGATACTGTTTACAGAAAGTAAAAACACTTGACTCGAAAGGAGAATACCCAGAGGCAGCTTTTTACTTAGGATTAGCTAAGAAAAATCTTGGATACTATAGTGAAGCAATTAGCGATTTTGAATTTTTCCTTACCATTGGCAAAAACTCAAGCCTACTGGCTCAAGCAAAAAATGAAATTACTTCATGCACATTTGCCAATCGGTATAAAAACGACTCAGCAAACATCGTGATTGAACATCTATTAGCCCCTATAAACACTGAGTATTCTGAGTTTAACCCTGTCCCACTCAATAGTAGCGAGCTAGTATTTTCAAGATATCAAAATGTATTTAAGGATACTTTCGAAAGTATTTTTAGCCAAAGCTACATCTCTGACATTATGATTAGTAAAACCTCAGAAAGAGGAGTTTCTACCCCATCGATCTACAGCAAACGGCTTCAATCAAACTATGATTTTGTGGCAAATATTTGCTTTAATCACAATTTCAGAAAATCGTATTTTACTATATGTGAAGATTTGAATGGTTCGGTGGGCAATTGTGCCATATATTATAGCGAATACAAAAATGGTAAATGGAAAAAGGCTAAAAGGCTAAATAATAAAATTAACACGCCTGACTATTCCTCCACCCAACCTTTTTTGGCTCGAGCTAATGGTTTTGACATCTTATACTTTTCCTCCAACAAACCTGGAGGCTTTGGCGCAATGGATTTGTGGTACGTTATTATAAAAGATGATAAGTTTCAAGAAGTAACCAATTTGGGAAGTATTATCAATACCAAAGGATCTGAAATTACACCAAATTACGATTCTAAAAATCAGATTCTATACTTTAGTTCCGACTGGCATCAAGGGTTTGGAGGCTTGGATATATTCAGCACTTCAGGAGGCTTAAACTCTTGGACTACACCAAAAAACCTAGGGTTACCAATTAACTCAACTAGTAACGATAATTATTATTACTCCAAGCCCGAAAGTAATGAAGCGTGGCTTAGTTCGAATAGAATAGGCTCATTTTATCACGGTGATGCCGAAAACTGTTGTAACGATATTTACTACGTAAATCTCGAACCCATTGAGAAACCATTATTTATCGACAGCATTTCTACTGATAGCACTAAACTCGACAGCATAGAAGAAAAGATACAAAAGCTCTTACCACTAACCTTATATTTTCATAATGACATTCCTAACCCACGATCAACAAGCTCCACCACCAATAAAAACTATCAAGACCTCTTAAATAATTATTTCAAACTAAAGGAAAAGTACAAGAAAGAATATTCCAAGGGTTTAAAAGGAGATAAAGCAAAACAAGCTATCGACGATGTAAATAATTTCTTTGAGAACTATGTAGGACATGGATTTGAGGATTTGGAAAAGCTAGCCGCCCTATTAAAAAGCGAATTAGAAAAAGGTAAGGATATCCGACTAAAAATAAGAGGTTATGCAAGTCCACTCAATACATCTGACTATAATTTGAATTTATCAAAACGCCGAATAGCAAGTCTTATCAACTACCTAAAGAGTTATGATAATGGATACTTCCTACCCTACTTTGCTAACAGAGCGAAGAATGGCGGAAGCATTACGATTTTTGAAGACCCCCTAGGCGACAGTCAGTCAGCAGACTTTGTGAGTGATAATCCAAACGACAAACGAAACTCTGTATATAGTCGCGCTGCTGCGATGGAACGTAAAATACAAATCATTCTTTACAGCTCGGGAAACACCATTGATAATGACCTTAGTAATAAGGAGTTTCCCATATTCAAAATAAAAACCACTTCTCTAAGTCCCGATAGTATAAAACAAGGACAACGAGGAGTTTACAGATTGGAATTTACGAATGTTGGAAAAGCAGAATTGGAAATAAAATCCATAACTTCCAACTCACCATTTGTAAGTACACAACTCAAGCAAAACAGTTATCAACCTGGTGAAAATGGCACTATTTATCTTTTAGTTCAAACTGAAAATCTTTCGAAAGGAAGCTATTCATTCGAGCTTACAATTAAAACTAATATGATTAATCAGAGTGCTTTATATAAATATCAGTTTATAGTTTATTAAATCCTAATTATAATAACTAAGATTCTCATCCCAATCTATTTCATCATATTTTTTACTCAAACGAAGCTTTAATACGTTCCACAATATCATATACTGCCGGGCAAGTTTCCACATTCTTTTGACTGATGTCGAGTAGTTGGTAAAATCGCTTTCGATCGGTATGTGGGTAATCTCGACAAGCAATGGGCCTTGAATCATAAACCATACAATAGTTATCGTCCATTAAAAATGGGCAAGGCATTGTTTTAAATACATAATCCCCATCTTCATCCATCCTAAAATACTGCTCAATCATCTTACCGGGCTTCATTTTAAGATATTTGGCCAATCGAGCAATATCCACATCAGTAATGCGAGGACCCAAACTTTTACAACAATTCCCACACTCCAAACAATCGATATACTCAAACACTTCATCATGAGCATTGTGCACAATGGTATCTAGGTTTTTCGGTCTCCGTCTTTTTAAATTTTTAAATAGTTTACGTGTGCTTGGCAATGCTTCTTCCGCCAGCTCGTCCAAATTATCTAATATATCCTTAGTTCTCGACATGCTATTATTACAATTCTTTAAGTGCGTGATTTATTAAGTATTCCAATCGATTATTCTCTAATTTTATTGGCAACATTAAATCAAGCTGTTTCAATTTATCCAAAATATTATTTGCATTCTCCGTCGTAAATAATGCATTTCCTTTCTTAGCATGATATACGGCTAAATACTCTTGTTCCGTTTGCCCAGTTGTGGGAATAAACAAAACTTTTTTTCGTAAGGCTGCAAGATCCATAATACTGCTATAACCTGAACGACAGATAATACGACTGGCTCTCCGAAGCAGTTTCTCCAGTTGAGAAGTAGGCAAATGATTAAATATTTGCAAATTGGGATAAGGACTCTTCAACACTTCTTTTTCGTTGGGTAAGCCACGTAAAAGAACAACTTCCTCTTTCCAATTTTCTAACTGCTTAATAATAACCTGCTCGAACTGGCTTCTTCGCGGCTCTTGTCCTGATAACATAATCAGTAAAGGCAAATCCTCATCGATATTTGAAACATATTTGAAACGACTCAAAGGGCCAATAAAAAAAGACTTTGTTTTTAATGAAACACCATGAGACAAAACGCCCGATAAATTAGGATTGGCATCAAAATCGGGTATCCAAATCTGATTAAAGGGTTTAAGCATGGACTCATGCCATTTAAAAGTCAGCTTAGAAAACATCTTTGCCTTAACAGGTAGTTGTATAGCCAATTGGTGACCAATAAAAACGGAAGGTATGCTTGGATGATTTACCCCATACCTATTATCCGAAACAATTAAGTCTGCAGGAAAAGTTTTCAGGATTTCATGCAAGGCTCTATTCTCATTTAACATGGCTTTACGCATTTTGGGAAGTTGCAAAATCATATTTACAGCCATTGAGTTATACTCATAATGTACATCATATGGGGGCAAATCGTAGAATAGTAAGTTTGGAAACTCCTCCTTTAGCATAGCTAAAGCTCCTCCACTTGAAGCAACAGCAATACTTTTACCCTGCTCCAAAAACATATGTATCAATGGTATGCAACGTGCTGCATGACCTAATCCCCAGTCCAAAGGGGCAATTAAAACTTTAGAATAACCATTTTCCATCAAATTCATTTTCGAGAATAGCAAAATTAAATAAATAATTTAGTTTTTTGAGTATTGAAATAATAATCTTTATCATTTTTCTGAATTATTTTGAATATTTTAGCACAAATAAAAAAAAGTATTGAAATACCTATGAATAGCCAACTATTATATCAAATTGCTTTGACCCTTGTACCAGAAATAGGACATATTTCTGCAAAAAAGTTAATTCAGCATCTTGGCAGTGCAGAAGAAGTATTTAAGGTAAATAGCAAAGAATTATTATTGATTCCTGGTATTGGCATGCGTATTATCAATTCTTTAAAAAACCAAAAGGTATTGCAAAAGGCTGAAAAAGAAATCGCATATATCGAAAAGAATAATATTACTACTCTGTTTTTTCAAGACAAGAACTATCCAAACCGCTTAAAGCACTGTATCGATGGCCCTACTTTACTATATTTCAAAGGAGATGCAAATTTCAACATTCCTAAGGTAGTTAGTATTGTTGGAACAAGAACTCCATCTGAACATGGAAAAAGTATTTGCGAAAAACTACTTAAAGCTATCGCTCCAACAGGTGCATTAGTTATAAGTGGACTCGCCTATGGAATTGATGTATGCAGTCATCAAGCAGCCATGAACAATGGATTAAAAACCGTTGGAGTATTAGGTCATGGATTGGATAGGCTTTACCCTGCTCAGAATAAAAAAGTTGCTGAACGCATGCTATCCACAGGAGGTTTACTTACAGAGTTTCTTCCTGGAACAGAACCCGACCGAACTAATTTCCCCATGCGTAACCGTATCGTTGCTGGTATATCTGATGCCACTATTGTAATTGAATCAAAAGCTTCGGGGGGCTCACTTATTACGGCCAAGCTTGCTTTTGATTATAATCGTGATGTAATGGCTTTTCCGGGCAGACCTGATGACGAACTATCAAGAGGATGCAATAATTTGATTAAGAATAATATCGCCCAACTAATCAACAATGGTAAAGATTTTACAAAGGCATTAAATTGGGAAGAACTTGAAGCCAAAGAACAGCAAGTGCAAAAAGCATTATTTATCGATTTTTCTACTGAAGAACAAAAAATCATTGAAGTTATTATGGACAGTAGCGAACACTCCATTGACGAGATAAGTCTAAATAGTAAAATAAGTATTTCAAAAACAGCTTCATTGTTACTGAGTCTCGAATTTAAAGGAGCTGTAAAGTCATTACCAGGAAAACTATACCGTATTGCTTAGCTCCCAAAAAAGCTCAAAGAAACACTCTTATATAAAACAAATAATAGTTTAAAGCGTTTGTTCGTCTAAAAGTGTAGTTTTGCAGAAGAATGCTTGATTTTATTCTATGAAAAAAATAGATTGGTACATCATTAAAAAATTCCTTGGGACCTTCTTCTTTACGATGATTCTCATCATTGTAATTGTGATTATTTTCGATATTTCTGAGAAACTTGATGACTTTCTGAAAAACCAAGCTCCCCTAAAAGAAATTGTTTTTTCTTACTATCTCACATTTATACCATACTTTACAAATATGTTTAGCTCACTATTCACATTTATTGCGGTAGTGTTTTTTACATCTAAAATAGCAGCAAACACAGAAATAATTGCAATTTTAAGTAGTGGTATTAGTTTTAGAAGGCTATTACGCCCCTATCTTGTAGCGGCTACTTTCCTAGCTGTACTTTCTTTTTACTTGGCTAACTTTCTGATTCCTCAAACTAATAAAATTCGTTATGCTTTTGAAGACAAGTATATTTTTTCGAAGCATAATAATAACAGTCGAAACATTCATGTGCAAAATAGCCCAGGTACATTATTATATGTAGAAAGCTTTAATAATGATGATAATAGAGGCCGGGGTTTTACTATGGAAAAAGTAAGTAAACATCAAATGTTTTATAAAATGAAGGCTCGAGATATAACATTCGATAGCTTATCAAACAGTTGGGAAGTGCACCATTATATGATTTACAATATAGCTTTAGACTCTATTAGCTATGAATATGGTGATACCCTTGCTATTGCACTTAACGTAATACCTAGCGACTTTTCATCGAGAATTAAACGTATGGATGTTATGAACTATTTTGAGCTCGATAGTTTTATAGAGTCAGAAAAAATTAAGGGTTCAAAAAACATTAAGTTTTACGAAGTGGAACGACACAAAAGAGTATCGTTTCCTTTTGCGACATTAATACTAACGATTATTGGAGCATCTCTTTCAAGCCGCAAATCTCGTGGAGGCATAGGGCTGCATCTAGCATTCGGGATTTTGATTAGCTTCGCATATATTATTTTTATGCAAATATCAACGGTATTTGCCACTTTCGGCACTTTATCTCCTTTTGTTGCTGTATGGATTCCTAATTTTCTATTTGCTATATTAGCAGTATTACTAGTACGACTAGCACCGAAATAGATTTTTTGTAAAAATTGAAATATATAACTACTACTATAAAAATATTCTAACAGACTATTTTACAGCTTACTGATAAACACAAAATATTGCTCCCACGCCTCAGGAATGTCAGGCTTATCCTTAAACAGTCCATAAATAGTAGAACCACTTCCCGACATAGAAGCAAAAAATGCTCCTTGATTGTACAAGGAGTCTTTCAAGTTTGCCAATAGCGGGTATGATTGAAATAAATGCTTTTCAAATGAGTTGATATACTTATCCTTCCATAAATCAGGTTCATTAAGCAACTCCATGTCAAGATTGGCATCTTGACCTTCTAAAGCTACGCCTGCATATGCCTCAGCGGTAGAAATATGAATATTTGGTTTTACAAGCACCAAATAATTACCACTTAAATCAAGACTCAGATCCTGAAACCTTGACCCTGTTTCCATTGCACGCAAAGGTTTCTGATAAATAAAAAATGGACAGTCGGCACCCAATTCCAGAGCGTATTTCACCAAAGTATCATCATCAAGATGAAGGTTGTATAATTGGTTAATTGCTATTAAAGTATTCGCTGCATCAGAAGAGCCTCCTCCTAAGCCAGCTCCCATTGGTATTAGCTTATGAAGATGCACTTTCAAGCCTCCAATATTATGATAATTCCGCATTAACTCAAAGGCCTTAAAAATAAGATTATCATCTACATTGCCAGACACTGACAAACCTGTAGTAACTAAATCAAACTCATCTGACAGACCAAACTCTAATATATCGTATAATGGAATTGGATAGAAAATACTATCTAAATTATGATAGGAGTCAGAACGTTTGTTCAACACCTTTAATCCAATATTTATTTTTGCTGGAGCAAACCGTATCATATATTATTAAATTGAAAGTGTAAAACTAATAAATACATGAATAGGAAGTATATTAATAGGTGGTTTTTAAACAAAAAAATAGACCACCGAAAAGATGGTCTGATTTTTTTCAAAAATTTAGCTTGATTGATTTTACATTTTAACAAACTCCTACCTTTATTATCTGTAATTATTACTAAATCCTCGAGTGATGATAAGCAACTTACATGCCAAATTATGTATATACTTGTCTTTCTATTTATTATAGAAGTATATTGAATTCAAATTCTTAATATTTCTAATTTTGGGAATCATTTTCTCCCATTGCTAGTTTCACCAAGAAAGATATTTTAAGGTTCTGGAGTAAACATTGGATCCCAAGGAGGTAAAAGTAATGGTTTTTGATTCAATATTTCCAAGGTTTTAGCATCAACATATTTCTTATTAACTACTAAACGAAACATATATTCAGTAAACCACTCATCAGTCATTATCAGATGACCTTTATAGCCTTTCATACCCCAACTATTTTCTAACAACCACTTATTAATTGTACCATCATTATTCACATCAACGGCTACTAGCGTCATTCCATGAGAAGAACCACTTTCGTGCGTAGCAATACGTTGCTTTTTATCCATACCAAATTCCACACCGAGCAAAGTACCATAATCGTAATTATTCACATCTAAATAACCTCGTGCACCATCCAATTGTTTACCCACATCACAAGAAAAATACATTGCTTCATTATCTAAAATTGACGCTTTTGCAAATTCCTTAATCTCTTCAATTGGCAAATTTATATACTTCCAGTTTTGTCCATCCATACGATGACGATCATATTCAATCTCATAGAGCTTATAATATTCACGTGTTGGATCATTCATAAACATGATATAATCAGTCAATTCAACAGCCACAAACTCTTTATAAAATGATTGAGGGGTATAGATTTTTAATTCACTGATGCTACCATCAGACTTTTTGTATCTCCATTGAAATTCTGCAGGAGGCTGTCCCAAACTAAGAGCTAAAATTTTATAAATATCAGAAAGCATTTCTTCTTTTCTTAATCGCAAGGCAGCTTCTTTTTTACCAATAGCAGCCATTGCACGCAACTCTAGGCCATTCTCACGCAATTTTCGTCGAAGCAGTTTACTCAACATCGATGTATTATTTGCATTATAACTTTCAGGCATCACAGTGGAGGGAACTGCACCATACTTTTGAACCAAATCAACTAAGCCTGTCCATTGCCCCCCATCTCCAATTGGATTACTAAAAAACCAATCTACTTTTCTATCATCCATAGGTTTATCAGCTGTTGCGATAATCCCCTCCATAAATAGATTCGATTTTTCTAACTGATCATAGAAAAATAAATATGCTTGAGAAAACTCAAAGCCATCAATATTTAATTTGTTTATTACTACTGGTCGCAACACATTCAGCCCCGTAAATAACCAACAACGACCCGACTTATGTTGATTAGTAACTCCCTTGGTCTTTACACGATTTGAATAATAGGTATCTACCTTACCTAAGTTTTCACGATTTACAGCCAAGTTTTTAATACTATTACTACTCACCGCATTCTCCAAAGCTTTGGAGCTAGGGTTCGACTGATAGCTTTCTTGCATTTTTTTTAGCATCTCAGTACTAATATTTTCCTGAGCCGCTACATTAAAGCTAAGAAATGCTAGTCCTAAAATTAGCGCACTTTTAATATTCATAATTATTTATATTTTATTGATTTAACCATTTGTTCTAAGCCATTTAATTTTATCTCATAACACAATTGTAGCAAGCCTCCGATTTTTCCATCTGGAAATCCCTTTTGACGAAACCACACTAAATAGGGCTCTGGAAGGTCTATTATGAGCCTACCTTTATATTTACCAAAAGGCATTTTCGTCTCGATTAACTCAATCAATTGCTTATTATTGGAAGTTACTTCCTGCATACTTCATCTGTTTTAAGAATGTGTAAATTTATTAAATTATTAGCTAGATAAAGCAGATTCACTACTTTTGTACAAATAATTTTTAACACTTATTGCTTATGCTAAAACACATTGTATTTATACGCTTAAACAAAAGCTATTCAGAGTTTGAAAAAACAGAGATAGTAAAAGAAATCACCCTTAGACTCAATAAATTACCCGACAGTATCGATGAGATTGTAAGTCTAGAAACAGGTACTAATTTCAGCACTAGACCGACTGCATTTGACCTTTCGCTAAGTGTTAGTTTTGAGAATAATGATGATTTACAACGCTATCAAATTCACCCAAAACACAAAGAGGTACTATCATATTTAGGCAGCCTAAAATTAGAAACCGCAGTAGTTGACTACTTTATTTGACACCAGAGGCTTTAATAAAACGTGGTTTTGATTTATAATCGCTAATAAGTTCAACATTATTAAAATATTTTTCCAAAAGCCCCTTTGTTTCTTGCGCTAAATACTCATTTATTTCAAACCAAAGTTGGCCCTGTTTTGCAAGTTGGGTTATGGCGATATGCGTTATGGCCTTATAAAAAATCAAAGGGTCCAAATCCTCCACAAAAAGCGCCAAATCAGGCTCATATTCCAATACATTATTCTGCATATATTGCTTCTCCTGCTTTCGCACATAAGGAGGGTTGCTAACTATAATATCCAAATTATCAGGCAATTGCTTGACAGCTAGCTTATCAAGAACGTCTACCTTAAGCTGTTGAACAGAAGCATTATTTATTACTGCATTTTTACTAGCAATAGTTAAAGCTTTTTCTGAAACATCCAATGCAAACACCTTTGCATCCACACTTTTAGATAGGCTCACTGCAATACACCCACTACCCGTTCCCACATCAAGAATTCGTAGTTTCTTTTTCACTACGGAATTATCTGCAACAATAAGCTCCACCAATTCTTCAGTCTCAGGCCTAGGAATTAAAACTGATTCATTCACAAAAAAGCGCATTCCATAAAACTCCGTTTCACCAAGCACATATTGCAAAGGCCGAAATTTTAGCAAGTCTTTTACGGCAAAATGAATCTTCAATAGCAAAGACTCTCCTACTCTTTTATCCAAATTTATAGCAAGTTGTAATGCCGGAATATTTGTGTAATACGACAATACAGAATCTACCATATACTTAGCTTCCCTTTCAGAGAGCACCTCTGCCAAACTATTCGTATAATACTTACGAATATCATCAATTCTATTACTTGATACTTGCATGCTACAAAGATAGTTTAATTCCTATATTTGATATTTACCCAAGTGAAAATAATTACCTTTGCCCACTTTGATAATAGTAGTATATGAAGCTAAAATATAAGATTCAGGGGTTTTCCATTGAGGACAGCAATATTATTAAAGGTGTGGGTATCCTACTCATTGTCTTTCATAATTTCTTTCATTGGATAAGGCCTTTTGCTACTGAAAATGAGTTTATATTCTCCATTAAAGGTGTCAATAGCTTAATAAATGGAATACAACAGCAACCACTTGACGCACCAAATCTAATACTCTCTTTTTGGGGGCATTTTGGGGTACAATTATTCCTTTTTATTAGTGGTTATGGACTAATGAAAGCATACCAAAACAAAACAATTAATTGGAGCAGCTTTGTTTATAAGAGAATAAGTAAGCTTTGGCCCACTTTCTTTTTTGCTATTTTTCTATTCTATTCCTTTGTAAGAGTTTTCTACTATGATTATGATATAAATATGCAGGTTTTTGGGGCTTATTTATTGAAAATCACATTCCTATCAAACTTTGTTCCTCAAGAAGTTTTTTCCCTTAGCGGTCCATGGTGGTTTTACTCCATGATTGTTCAGCTATACCTTGTGTTTCCATTTTTATTAAGTCTTCAAAAAAAATATGGAAATATTGCCTTAGTTGGCATTTCAGTTATCAGCTACATCATTCTTTTCTTTTTTAATCCATGGTTTATAATACATTATAGTAGTTTATATTTCTTTTTCTTGGGAAATATTCCGGTTTTCAGTTTAGGGATGATATTAGCATCAAAGGGCTCTTTCACCTATAATCGTATTTATGGCATCATTGCCTTATTAGTTTTTGGACTAAGTAATTTCTTTCTTAATATTTGGTATTTTTCGCAACTACTATTTACTATTTGGATGCTTGCCCTTATCTATTTTTCTTTGCTTAAAGGCAAAAGGAATTCATATGCTTATAAGGGATTTCTATTTTTTGGTAATATATCAATGTATTTATTTGCAATACACGGTTTTTTACGTCGCCCGTTTATAAACTTGGCTGACAACTCTAACAATCCTATACTAACTGTTTTATGGGCTATATCATTTGTTGTTTTCGCCACACTAATTGCCTTTATATTGAAATGGATTGTGACTAATTATTTAATAATCTTGAATAAGGCAAGTAAAATTGTTAATCACATCAACTCAAAAAACTATCTTTGGGTACATAATGCAAGCAAAAGCTTAATAAAGATTGCTACTATCTTCTTATTGATATCAGTACTCCTGCGGATATATGAATACAATATTTTACACCTTCACCATGAACTAGTTGATGTGGACATAAACTCACTGCTAGGGGCAACTAGCATTGACTTACTACTTAGTTTAGGATTTATTGGAATACTTCTAATTCCTTTTATTGGACTATATCGACTTTCGAAAACACTTGCTAAAACATTAGTAATTATCATTATCAACTTAATAATCATTAGCAGCATTTCTCTCATTCAATATTACGACCTTACACTTACCCTACTCGACCGAGTTGTTTATGCATATTCATTGGAAAGTATGCTTGAGCTTTCAAATACAACAGAATTTTCACTATTAAACCTAATGCCATTTTTTATTGCCATCGTATTGTTTAATGGTAGCTTACTATTTACAAAGCATATTAAGCACAAAAGACTGTTTATTATATTTGCTTCATTCACAGCATTTTCTTTAGGCTTAGCTCATAATGTATTTATACCCAAAGAAAAAACCTACAGTAGTGAGACAGAATATCTATACTCAAATAACAAATTTATTTATTTTGTTAAAGACCTTATACGCTACAAGCCAAGTAAGGACCTTGATTTGGCAACTCTTGGCAGCTCAATAAAATCATACAAAAAGGTATTCAACGACCGAAAATACCTGAGCTTAAACTATCCATTTCTTCGAAATCCAGACCAGGGTGACCCGATAGGTTCATTTTTCAATAAAACAAAAAACGGGAACAAACCAAATATAGTTTTCATAATTGTGGAAAGCTTATGCACACCTGTTTCTGGCCCTTATACATACAAAACAAGCTTCACCCCATTTCTCGACTCATTAACAGAACACAGTTTGTATTGGCGAAATAATCTTGCTACTGCTGAACGTACATTTGGTGTTCTCCCCTCAGTTTTAGGCTCACTACCCTATAGTAAAAAAGGCTTTTTAGACTTAAACCTTGACATGCCCGAGCATAAGAGTCTTATCAATATTTTGGCGAAAAACAACTATGCAACTCGTTTCTTTTATGGCGGCTGGCCCCATTTTAATAATATGGATATCTTTATGAATTTGAATAATATAGATACAATTATTCACCATTTCGATTCCAATGATTCTATCCCCCCAAATAAGAATGGCTTTTCATGGGGTTACTCCGATGGCGCAGTCTTAGAAAGTACATTTCAGACTATTCCTGACTCAACGCAAGCTTACCTTTCAATATACTTAACCCTTTCAACACATTCGCCATTTAATGTAAAAAATCAAGATTACTATATGCAACGAGTATTGGAGCGTTTGAAAGATGTTGGTGTTGAAAAAAAGGAAATGGCATCCTATATTAAAAATCAGAAGAAACTATCCACCTTTATTTATTTCGATGATGAGCTTCGTAAATTTTTTGAAGCTTACAAGAAAAGAAAGGATTTTGAAAATACTATTTTTGTCATTACTGGCGACCATCGAGGAATAATATTTGACCGTTCAAGTCAGATTGATGTTTATCACACTCCACTTATTATATATTCACCCTTGCTAAAAAAAGCTAAAGACTTTGGTGGCATCTCTACTCACGCAGATATTACACCCACATTTATTAATTATTTACAAAATCAATATCAAATCAATTGTCCTACTGAGGTTAGTTGGCAAGGCGGCTTGCTCGATACTTCTAGTAGCTTTCACAGCCAACAAAGGATGGCATTTATGCGTAACAACCGCGATATTCGTGATTATATTCATGGTAATTATTATTTAGCCTCAGACATTCTTTATCGTATTCACGACACTATGCATCTGGTAAAAATTGAAAACCAACAAATTAAAGCCCAACTTAAAAAGGAACTCTCTGATTTTAAGAATCTTAATCAGTTTTCTTTTATGGGTTTAAGTAATGGGATTAATACAAATATCAAAAACTTGGTAAACCTTAATTTCGATTTTGAGAAAACAATTCCCAATTATTTTGTGAATGATACTACAAGTAAAGAAGCTTATCGAGGAAAGTATTCCTTAATTTTAAGGAAGAATCATGAATATGGGAGTTTCATACCAACTATCAAGTTGGAAGAAGGCATCACAAAAATTTATTTTGAGGTTTCGTTTATGGTTTTGATAGATGAAGTTGGAAAACAAAATCCATTACTTGTTGCCTCTGTAAGTAACCAAAGTGGAAATCTCGCTTGGGGCGATTTCAATATCATGAATGATAATTTTAGTACCGATCGCCAATGGAAAAAAATTACTGCAAGCAAAACTATTTTCCTTAAAAACGAAAGTTCCAAATGTGATGAGTTAAAACTCTACCTTTGGAACACTCATGGTACCGAAATGTATTATGATAATATCAAGGTAAGTATTAAGGTAAGAAATTAGTAATTACCTTGTTTTGACCTTCCTTACTGAATCAATTACCGTTCCATCCACCCATTTAATTACTGCGATTACTTCATCATCAAGCTCGGGCTTTTCTGCAACACCGCATATCTTTTCTGCTTCGTCTTTCAACTCTTGAATAGTCTTAAGTGGAAAACCAGCTTTTTCAGCTTTCTCAATTAAGTCTTTTCGAAGAGGATTAACTGCTACTCCCCGCTCAGTTACTATCACGTCGATTAATTCACCAGGGCCACACAAAGTAGTTACCTCATCAACAATGATAGGAATACGATCTCTAAATAGTGGAATTGGAAGAATTACCGTTTTACCAAACAAACAATTCTGCCAACCTCCAATACCATGAAGAAGATAACCGTCTGAATGAGTTACCACATTGGCATTGAAATTCACATCAACCTCAGTAGCTCCAAGAACCACCACATCAATCATGGAGGCAAAATTTCCTTTTCCATGATAATTATAACTTGTAAACGGGCTAGTATCAACATGGTTAGCATTTTCACGCATGGAACGAACACCCTCTAAATCAAACGTTTGTCCATCTAGAATATAATCAACAATACCATCCTCAAGCATTTTTACTGGATACTTATTACTGCCTGCCCTAATAAATCGAGCTTTCCAATTATTTCGACGAAGAATCTCTTCAAAATACAATCCTATAGATAAAGAAGTTCCACCTGCTCCAGCTTGATAGCTAAAACCATCAAAAATAATCTTACTTGCCTCGCAAAACTTTGCTGTTAACTCAGCTATTAGCAGTCGGTCTGGGCTCTTAGTAATATTCGTAGTTCCCGAAACAATCTTATCAGCATCACCTACCTTATCAACTTTCACTGTATAATCTACATAATTACCATGAATTTGCCAGGGAATACAAGGGAATGGCACCAAATTATCCGTTACCACAATTACCTTATCAGCAAATTGCGAGTCGGCTAAGGCAAAGCCTAAAAGCCCACTTGCAGCGGGCCCATTTACACCATTAGCATTTCCAAAAGCATCAGCTGTGGGAGCTGCAATTACTGCAATATCGATATGTACTTCACCATCTTGAACAGCCTGATAACGACCGCCATGAGATCGCAAAACACCAATACCTTTCATTTTACCCTCAGAAGCAAATTTTCCTAGAGCACCATTCATGCTTCCCTCAATTCGATTAATTGTTCCATCCTCTAAATACTGAGTCAAATGTGCCTGACAGGGAAATGATGCCGATGGAAACCATCTTAAATCTTTCACCCCCAAATCATGTGCAATATCAAATATCTGATTTGCAATTAAATCACCATTACGAAAATGATGATGCGTCGAAATAGTCATTCCATCCTTTAGTCCTGACTTTACTAAAGCCTCCTTGAGATCGGCAACTAACTTGTTTCCATCATCAGGAAAATTAGCACAGGAGGATAAAGGCGGACCATAACGGCGACCCGTAGGAATGTATTTTCCTACTCCCATAAATGGGATTTGTTTTTCTCCATTAATCTCTAAAGGAACCAATCGCCCTGCAGCATTTTTTACTAGCTTAATATTTTGCTTGCTCATCTTTTTAATCATTTATATTTATGCCTCAAACGTATCATGCCAATTGGAAGGAACCATCTCCAAAGAAATAGCCATATTCAAAGTGTTTTCAGCACGTTTTACTACGGGAGGATCAATCATTTTTGTACCTAAGGAAACAACACCTAGTCCCTTCTCTGTAGCTTTAATAAAAGCATCAACTATTCTTTTTGCTTTCAAAATCTCTGCTTCTGAAGGAGCAAAATTTTGATGAATAACAGGAATCTGTCGAGGGTGAATACACCCCATACCATCAAAACCTAGACTTTTAGAAACTTGCACATTTCTTGCTAGAGCTTCCATATCTGACACATCAGAAAATACGGAATCAATAGGCTGTATCCTTGCAGCACGACAAGCATTAACCACCTGCGAACGAGCATAGAATGACTCTATACCTTCATCAGTACGCTTTGTTCCCAAATCAGCAGTATAATCTTCTAAACCAATTGCCATTGCAACCACATTGTCGGAGGCTGATGCAATTTCATATGCCTTTATAACACCCAAAGCTGACTCCACTATGGGCATTAGCCATATTTGATAATCAATATTTTTCTCCTTCTTAATAGCATCAATACGCTCATTTACTTGCTGAATCTGATTGGCACTTTCACATTTTGGAATCAATATTAAATTTACAAAATGTGGCACTACAAAATCTAAATCGTCCAAGCCCATAGGTATTTGATTAATACGTAACATTCGCTCAGCACCATAGAAATTCATACCACGAAGTACATTACGCACAAGAAATCGTGTTTCGTATTTTTTGTCATGAGCTACTGCATCTTCAAGGTCCAAAATAATGCCATTGGGTTGATGAATTCCAGCATTAATCATCATGCTGGGTTTATTTCCTGGTAAGTATAATCGAGAAATTCGGTGATCCGACCTATCTGTTTGGTTTTTATTCTCATCAATCATATCCAATAGATAATCCTTATCCGATTTAAGCAACAACTTAATGGCAGCCTCCACACGGGCAGCAATTACCAAAGGTAACGCTCCACCCTCTTCAACATAAACCTTTGCATTATTTATCTCAAAGAAATCAAAAATATCTCGAATCAATTTTCTGTTTGCTTTACCAAACATCACCTCCACTTTGGATTTTAATTCTATAGCAACGCCTCCGTCATTTGTTAATTGCAATTCCACATAGCAATCAGAACGTACTTTTTTTCCACGATTACCAACTACTACCATTTGATTTACTTCAGCCATATTAGCTTTTTTTAAATGTTAAATATTAGATTGACAAAGGTAAAATATGTTTGAAACTTAACAGCATTAATCTACTTTTTTTTTGTGATATTTTCGCAGCAACACAAAAAAAGCCCTTTGCTAAATGCAAAGGGCTTTTTTTAGAAATATTATTAATGAGTTATCGGACAATAAACTTATTTGTTGTCGATTGGTTTCCAGCTTGCATAGTCATAAAATAAGCACCTTTACTCAAATCATTAAGAGCAATACGTTGCTTTAATAAACCTGCAGGTCGTTTGTTATAATTCAACTCTTTAACCATTCTTCCGCTCACATCATATATACGAATATTCACATCAGATACTTTATTAAGCTTAAACTCTATTGTCGCATAATCTACTACAGGGTTTGGATACAATTTAAGACTCTGTTTCTTAGCTTTATTAGCAATACCTTGCTCAGGCATACCTACATAATGTTCAGTCTTAAAGAATCCTCTACCATGAGTAGCGGCATAGATTGTTCCATAATTATAAATACCTGGATAAACAGTGTAAACAGGATTAGCACCATCATAAGTCACAATCTGACGCCAAGCTAGTTGGTCTCTTTGTTGATCAAGCATAAACACAGGTACTTTCTCCTCAATACCGCCGTTTACCATTACCCAAGTTGGATTGGCAGCTGTGATATCATCAGTCATCATCATACCATACTCGGTACCAATAATCATCTTTTTAGAGTTGTTTACTGGAATCACACCGGCATAAACAGGTAAAGTACTAGGTAAATCACCACCTTTAGCAGTAAAGGTTGGAGTTGCTGAGGTAGCATTAGTTGAATAATATACATGCTTATATGAATTTGTATATCCACCTAAAGTAACTCCTACACGATTTGCATCAGCAGGATCAATAACAATTGACGAAATAAATGTTCCACCTGAAAATACAAGACTATTTGTTAATTGATAATTAGCACCAGAAACATCCATAGATGCAGAATCTACTGCAGTATGTAAACCACTCAAACGATATAGCTTGTTATTAACTGTATAAAAAAGATCATTTCCATCTTTCGAAATACGAAGTTTATTAACTGTACCTGCAGTTGTGGCAACAACATACCAACTTGGAGTGTTATTTTTAAAGTAAAGCGCTTCAGGAGTCATGTATATTTTATTTTTTGTACCGAAGAAAAGACGCGACTGAACTGGGTCAATCACATACATTGTATCTTCATCAGCAATAGGTGCTGATAAAATATGCTCTGAAGGATATCTATTATTTTTAGCACTTCGAGCAATTATAGTATCACCGATGCTATAATCTTGATCAGCAATAAAACGAATAGAATCAACACTATTTTGGAAATCTATTGTTTCCCATAATATCACATTCGAAACAAATGGGCCTCCACCAGATTGAGCATGTACATTTGCATCAATCATAGTTTGATTATAAAAATCAGCTTTATTTTGATTATCAGAAGGACCTTGGTTTGTTTGTCCCAAATCGGATGAACGATAAACTGCAGAATAGTAAATTGTTGTAAAAATAACCTCTTGATTAAGGAATGAGGCCGCAGCCCATCCTCCATCACCACCATTAACCTTACGGCCTTGTAACGGATTATTACCAGAGAAATCCATAAATACGGTACCATTATCTTGAGCACCACCTATTACGCCACCCCCAGGGTGATTACCTAAGGCATAAAACTGCGTAACATTAAAGTTCTTATTTAAAGTAGTAAAACTAGCACCTCCGTTAGTTGTTTTGAAAATTCCACCATCAGTACCTGCATAAAATGTATTATTTTGACCAGGCACTTGAGCATATACATGCTGATCGGCATGCACATAACTTGGGTGAGTTTCAGGATAATTCCAAGCAGTAATCCTAGTCCAACTAAAAGCTCCACTGCTTGTTTTAGTACCTTTCCACATATCAATACCACCTACGTAAACAACATCTGAATTTCCAGCACTAACCATACAAACGTTATCATACCATCCTTGGTTATTTCCACCAAATAAATCGAATGAAGGGCTATTCCCTATTGCTACTTGTGTCCAGCTTGCTCCACCATCAGTTGTTTGGTGAATACCTTTGAAATCACCTTGACTTCCAGCAAGAACAGCATATATTACATCATCATCAGATGGAGATATTCCTATTTCAGCGCGACCAACACCAGAGAATGATTTCTTTGTAAAATTGACACCAGCATCATCAGTTATCCAAACATTACCACCTTGTGTAGCAACAACTCGTGTTGAATTTGGAGCAACTTTTACATCTTTAAATGTACCATTCTTTATTTTTGACCATCCTGAACTAGTTTTCATATATAAAGCTGTTTGAGTAGCGGCATAAACAACACCGTCTTTATCCACAGCAATTCTATTAACTATATTCCATGTACTTGTAGAAGCTATAAGAGTAAATGTAATGCCATCAGTTGAATGATAAATACCTTGCCCATACATTCCACTATTCACGTTTGAATAATTAGGTTGAGACAAGCCTTCACCAGTACCAACATAAATGTCTCCATTTGGCGCTTGAGCTATACAAGAAATAGCAATATTATCAGATAATGGTATCTTCACCCATGACTGACCTGAAGTAGTAGATTTCCATAAACCTCCACTTACACCACCAGCATACAATGTTGTAGGAGTATCCTTATCAACTATTAATCCTCTTACGCGGCCACCAACATTATTTGGACCCATTTCATCCCAACTCAAACTAGAACCTTTGAAGCTAGCCATAGCCTTCACTTCATCACGAGTTTGGGCAACAATTTTTGGGTCAATCTGACCTGTAATTGGATCAGCTTTGAGTTTGTTATAATACTCAACAGCTCCATTAATACCTTGCTCATTATAAACATCAGATTGCTTATCTGAATACGAAACTTGGGTTTCAGATGTTTTTAAAAGCATAAACACTACTGCACCTACACTTATAAATGACAGTAAACTATAAAATAGTAATCCTTTTTTCATATTAATATTCAGTATGTTATGTTAATTTATTTATTCTTATTATACCTGCACAAGGTACACTTTTTTTATATATCTCCAAATATTTATTGGATAAACTAAGCAAGCTTTAATCCACAATTAACGAACTATTATTAACGACTTATACTAAAGCATTTATCAGTCTTTTAATTGAGTAAAATATTATCTACTTTCTATTAAATCGACTTCCAAAATTAAAAGAAACATATACGCTCATATCGAAGTATCGATGTTCTGTATAAGCCATAATTCGATAAGGACGGAGATAACCGTTAAAAATAACTCCAGCCTCAATGGACCTTGTTTTTTCTGGGATAGCCCCATATTCTACATTAAGCGCAGTTTTAAAACTTATACCTGGAAAAACCTCCAGTTCATTAAAGCCTTTGGTAAAAGGGCCTCGACCATATATAATTGATAAATCATGCTTACTAGCATCATAACGTTCCAAGGCTAAAACTCCATCATTTCCTTGATCAACTACATACAAATAAATAGGTTTGCCAATCCCTAAATTAAAACCGAAAAGATTTAACCAGCGGATATCTACACCGCCCCAATAGGGTTTATTGGATAAATCTTTTTGCATTCCATATAGAACACGTAATGAATAAAAGTTTTGCTCCTTACCATAAACAAAACTCTTTGATGACTGATCTTGAGTATTGTAATATCGTACTTCCTTTGGATCTCGGATAAAAGAAAAACTGAAATCCAAGGTACGTTTTTTATAACCTGTCTTAAAAAAGCCAATCCTATAATCAAATCCCCAGCCATCGGTATTAAGAGCAATACCCATACTTTTTTCACGCTTATATATAAACCCTACTTCCGACTTTTCAAGCTCTTGAGCATTTGAAATCGTAAAGGCAAATAAAAGCGTAACAAAAATAATATGTTGGATGATTTTCAAATCAGTCTTACATTGGTTTTTGAACTTCTTGATGTGTTGTTTTGCTATACATACCAGGACATCTTGGCCCTCTCGACGAACAAGATGATAGTACAATTCCAGCAGTAAAAATTATTAGCAATGCTATAACTAGCTTCTTCATATTATATAATTCAATTATTTATTTTTCGAAATATTTCCGTGCAAATTTACGAATTTTTAATCTTTGATAAAGATTTATTAAATTCTCTAAGTTCAATTGTTAACAAGGCTTCTTTTTTGCTATTTTAGTAATTCAATTAGAACATACTATGAGCACTAAAAATATACAAATCGAAGATAGCTGGAAGGAAGTTTTGACGCCTGAGTTTGAACAAGATTATTTTGTTCAGCTTAAGGAATTTCTTGTGAGAGAAAAGATGGAGCACATTGTGTATCCTCCTGGAGACTTAATGTTTTCTGCATATAATAATACCCCTTTTAATAATGTGAAGGTAGTTATTATCGGCCAAGACCCATACCATGGCCCAAATCAAGCACACGGATTATGTTTCTCAGTTCCTGAAGGAGTTAAGATTCCACCTTCACTACGAAACATCTATAAAGAATTGCAAAGTGATGTTGGGATCGCTGCACCAACTAAGGGGGATTTAACTAGCTGGGCAAAGCAAGGAGTTCTTTTATTAAATGCCACATTAAGTGTGCGAGCGCACCAAGCAGGTTCGCACCAAAAAAAAGGTTGGGAAATATTTACTAATCAAACTATAAAAAAAGTATCAGAGGAATTGGAACATGTTGTTTTTCTTCTTTGGGGAGCTTTTGCTCAAAAAAAGGCTGAACTAATCGACCAAGAAAAACACCTTATCCTTAAATCTGTTCACCCTTCTCCCCTTTCGGCACATAGAGGTTTCTTGGGCTGCAAACATTTTTCGCAAACCAATAACTACCTTATTAAGATGGGTGAAAAACCTATTGATTGGAATCCGTAAAAAAACTTATTATTAATGAAACTATTCCTATCACTATTCTTTATTTACTTAGCATCTCAAATTTTGATTGGGAACAAAAGCTACGCCCAAAAAGAGTATAAACTGGAGATAAAAGCTTCATTAAATAGCGAGCAGTCAATTATCGACAATATTAAATATCGAACAAACTATATTTCTGACTCCTACAGAACAAAAGCAGTTCAAGAGGTCATCATGAAACTTCAAGCACAATCCTATGTATTAGCAAGCATTGACTCATCTACTATTAGTGAGAAAAATGAGATTTTCTACATTTCACTAAATAGTAAATACCAATGGGAACGATTGGGCAAGGGCAATCTAAGCACCTTAGCAATTAGCGATATAGGGTTTCAAGAAAATCATTTTCAAGATAGCGATTTTAATTATGCTCACCTACTGCAAATTGAGGAAACCGTTATAAGGTATTATGAGAACCATGGCTATCCATTTGCCTCTATTACTTTGGATAGCATAAAAGTAAACAAACAAGCAATTTCTGCAGTTTTCAAGCTTGAAAAAGGTCCACAAATATATATTGACACAATCATGCTTAATGGATTTAACGATATTCACCACAACTACATATATCAGCTTTTAGATATCAAACCAGGAGACTTATATAATGAAGAAAAAATTGGAAGAATAAAAAATAAATTGGCAAGTATGCCTTTTGCTTATGAGAAAAAAGCATTCTATGTTGCATTTGAGAAGCAAAAAGCCAGTATAAATCTAAATCTTGCGAAACGAAAGACCAATATATTTGATGGTATCGTAGGTTTACAACCAAAAAGCAGTATTGACAATAAGATGATGCTAACGGGCAATCTTAAATTGAAGCTTTTCAACTCATTTAAGCGTGGCGAAATGATAAGTCTAAATTGGAAGAGCCCTGGAAGTGGCTCACAAAATCTTGATATTGGTTTTGCCTACCCCTATCTTTTCAATAGCCCCATTGGAGTTGATTATACATTCAAGCTTTTTAAACAAGATACTAATTTCATAAACCTCAGCAATAAACCTGGAGTTCGTTTTATTATTAATGGTACAGATTACATCAAAATATCAGCCGACTTATTTTCATCTACTATGTTGAGTAACGAGCTTGTAAATGGCATCCCCACAAATAATGATATGCTAGATATTAGATCGAACATGGGAAATTTGGAAGCGAATATATCTCGATTCGATTATTTGTTTAACCCCCGTAAAGGCTGGAGGATAAACATTTCGGCCGGATATGGTTCAAAAAATATTATCCGGCAGCATGACATCAAGGATGAGTTTTACGATTCGATACCCATGGCAAGTCAACAAGTAAAACTAAAAGCCCATTTGGAATATTTTATTCCAATATTTCGCAGGCAAACACTACGAATATGGAGTATGTCAGAAATGCTCCAAGGAGATAATCTCTTCACCAACGAGTTATTTCGCATTGGTGGTTTTTCTGACTTCAGGGGGTTTAATGAAGAAAGTATTTATGCCTCTACCTACTCTATTCTTACTTTAGAATGGCGATTACTATTGGAGCGCAACTCATTTATTAGTGTATTTTGGAATAAAGCTTATGTTGAAAACAGCGCAGGCGCCCAAACTACCTACGACCAACCCATGGGTTTTGGTGCAGGTTTAAGCTTCGAAACAAAGGCTGGAATATTTGCGATTTCTTATGCATTGGGCCAACAATTAGGTAATCCCATAGAATTTAGTCAAGCAAAAATACACTTTGGCTATATGGCACTATTTTAAGCTATTAATAGACTTGACTATTAGCTGTATTTTTCATATATTCGTAAGCTGAAACCGAAACCAATAAATGTTCATATTATGCAAGGAAAAAAGAAATATGAAGAAAAGCTATTTACTGCTATTCAATTATCGAGACGAATTCCGTCAAACAATTACTACCGTAAACTGAAAAGAAGTATTGATTTCAGTTTTATTTATAAACTTACCGAGTCTTTATATGGCAAAAAGGGGAAAGAGTCTCTTGACCCTGTAGTTTTCTTCAAACTTTGTTTTATCCGCACACATGAAAATATCAGTAGCGACCGTAAGCTTATCGCTCTTTGTCGCATACGACTTGATCTACTTTTTTTCTTGGATTACAATTTAGATGATAAGCTACCGGCACCAAGCACAGTCAGCCATACTCGGCGGTACTATCCCGATACTTTATTCAATGAAATATGTGAAACAGTTGAGCAAAAGCATCTAGAAATTAATACAAAATAATTAAAAAAAAAAGGTGAACCCATAATAGATTCACCTTTCAGTATATATTTCTTAAACTCTTATTTCAGAAGCTCAGCCATTTTAGTTCCTAAATCAGCTGGAGAATCAACTACATGAACTCCGCACTCAGTAAGAATCTCTTTCTTAGCTTCAGCAGTATCAGCAGTTCCACCAACGATAGCACCGGCATGACCCATTGTGCGACCTTTAGGAGCAGTAGCACCAGCGATAAAACTCACTACAGGCTTTGTTCCATTTTCTTTAATCCAATAAGCAGCATCAGCCTCCATGTTTCCACCAATCTCACCAATCATTACAATTCCTTCAGTTTCTGGATCATTCATCAAAAGCTCCACTGCATCACGAGTGGTAGTTCCAATAATTGGGTCACCACCAATACCGATAGCTGTTGTTTGACCTAAGCCAATTTTAGTCAATTGATCTACAGCTTCATATGTTAAAGTTCCTGAACGAGAAACAATACCTACTCTACCTTTTTGATGGATAAATCCTGGCATGATACCTACTTTAGCCTCACCTGGAGTAATAACTCCTGGACAGTTAGGTCCAACTAAACGACAATCTTTATCTGATAAAAATTCTTTAACCGCAACCATATCCTTAGTAGGAAGTCCTTCGGTAATACAAATAATCACTTTAATACCTGCCTCGGCAGCTTCCATTATTGCATCTGCTGCAAATGGTGGTGGCACAAAAATAACTGAAGTATCAGCCTGTGCTTTATCAACGGCATCTTTAACAGTATTAAAAACAGGTTTTCCAAGATGCTCTTGACCACCTTTTCCTGGAGTTACTCCACCAACTACATTGGTACCATAATCAATCATTTGTCCAGCATGGAATGTTCCTTCACCTCCGGTAAAGCCCTGAACAATAACTTTTGAATCTTTATTTACTAATACACTCATAATAATGTGTTTTATTTGGGGTTCTAATCTTTTATTAAAAAAGACGTGTTTATTTTTCGAAGTGACAAATTTACGATTTTATTTCTATCATTTATTAGTTTTATCAACTAAAATATATAGATATTTATAAAGTCCGTATTCTGGTTTTCTTTATACTTATTATACATTTGAATTTTAGACATTTATACACTATTCACAAGGTGCCATTTTCTAGTTTTATCATTTTTTAAATGCAAACCAAAAAAAAGCTGCTTATTGATTGATTAATACCTTAAAAAATCACACTTCCTGATTTTTTAACTAATCAAACTGAAAACTAAGCATCGTAATATCATCATGCTGCTCGGCATTGCCTTGATACCTACTCAATACATTATTCATTTTATCCACTAGCGTAACTACATCTTCATTAATATGATCGCTCAAAAACTGCTCAATTCGCTCTTCACCATACTCTTCATTCGCCTCATTCATGCATTCGCTCACCCCGTCGGTAAACATAAAAAACTTATCGCCTGACTTAAGGCTTATAGTTAAATCTGCATAAGGTAATGATGGCATTACACCAAGCGCCATATTTTTAGTAATCGGCATTGCCGATATTTCACCATTGCTTATTAAGTAAGGTGGGTTGTGACCTGCATTACTATACATAAACTCATTTGTTTCTGTATTTAATACCGCATAAAAAACGGTTACAAACATAGAGCTATCATTATCAACATTAAGGTATTCGTTGGCAGCGGAAAGAACATCTGAGGGATTTTCGTATAAACTACTATATATACGTAGCGTTGTGCGGCTTAAGTACATAAATACAGCGGCAGGAATTCCTTTGCCCGATACATCAGCAATAATAAAACCTATTCGCTTATCGTCAATGGCAAATACATCATAAAAATCGCCACCACCCCAACGTGCTGGCTTAATAAAACTAGCCACATTTAATCGCTCATTTGCCTTAAACAAACCACTAAGTTTTGGCAATAGGCCATCTTGAATTTTGGCTGCTGCCGACAAATCATCTTCAACCACCTCTAAAACATGTGCCGTTTGAACTTGCTTTTGAATACGATTAATCTCAAGATGAGCTTTTTCTATGGTTTTGGTAAAGTCTTCAAAATCAATAGGTTTATTGATAAAATCAAAAGCACCACGATTCATGGCAGTACGAATATTTTGCATATCTCCATATGCCGATACCATTACTACTTTCATTTCAGGCTTTTCCAACTTCTGAATTTCATTTAACAAACTCAATCCATCCATCACTGGCATATTAATATCAGAGAGCACCAAATAGATATCTTTATACTCGTTTAGCAAGTCAAGGGCTTTTTCTCCATCTAAAGCAAAATAGAAATCATAAATTCCCTTTCGTATTTCTTTGCGGTACTTTTGACGAATAAGCATCTCCATATCAGGCTCATCATCTACACATAATATCTTAAATACTTCGCTCATTTTCGTTCTGATTTTTTTTAGTTAGCATTTATATGCTCTTCTTTTTTTTAGGGATTCGTAATGTAAAACGTGTAAATTCACCTAGCTTAGACTCCACTATTATTGAACCTTTATGCACATTAGTTAAAATATCAAAACTCATTGTTAATCCTAAGCCTGTACCTTCACCTGTGGGTTTGGTTGTAAAAAAGGGATCAAATATTTTTGCTTTCAAATCATCACTCATACCAATACCATTATCCTCAATAATAATATCGAAATAATCAGCAGCATCTTTAGTTTGAACCAATAACTTTGGTTTAAATTCTTTATCTGTTTTAGCCTTTTCCAATAGGGCATGGCATGAGTTAGTTACTAGGTTAATAATTACCCTCCCTAGCCCATCTACTGCAACGCTCCTTCTACCAACTAGTTTATCAAAATCAAAGACCATATCAGCAGAGAAATTAATATATTTACCCCTCACTCCTTGATAAGCAAGCTTAGCTGTTTCTTCAACTAGAAGGCTAATCTCAGTTTCTTCAAAATGATCGCTCCCCTTTCGCGATGAGTCCAACATTTGCTTGATAATACGTGAAGCACGTTCACCATGATCATTAATTTTTTTACTATTATTCGAAATCATATCTGTTATTTCAGACAAATCTTCCAATAATTCTTCATCCTTAATATGCTCATCAATTTCAGTTTGCAATTCCTCAGATAATTCCACATTAAGACTCGAAAAGTTATTTACAAAATTTAGTGGATTGCGTATCTCGTGGGCAATGCCAGCAGTAAGTTCACCCAGTGAAGCCAGCCGCTCCGACTCTATTAACTGAGCTTGTGTTTTCTTCAACTTTAGTAAAACATCTTCTGTTTTTTTGTGTGCTTTAATAATAATATTGTTTTTATCTACCAAAGCTTTACTTTTCTTTCGCAAGGAAAAATAAAAAACGACTACAATAATTAAAATTACTAAACCTATAATTACAAACGCAAATAAGTAATTGCGATCTCGTTTTGTTTCTCGATTTTCTGCTTCACGCTTTACAACTGAATCATTAAGATTCTTAATTGCCTCTAAGAAAATAGCAACCATGAGTTTGCTTTCCGTATTAGCAAGATGCTTAGTCTCCTTTTTCTCTACATTTAATTTCTGATATGCATCTTCACTTTTCTGCTTATTGGCATCTATATACAATTCTTGATATTCTGATACTTTACTATAATCCTTTTTCTTTTTATAAATAGCAATTGACATACTGTACACCAACATTTTAGAATTATAATGCTTATCTATCAGTAGTAATTCAACAGCCTTTTTATTAGCTTTTTCAGTATTTATTAAATCACCTAATATATTATAATAAACAGCTAATAAATTCAAGGCATATACCTCTGATTCTATATCATTTAACACCCTGGACAAAGCAATCGATTCATTAAGATACTCTAAAGCATCAGCCCGACCATCCTCTCCTATTTGCATATTTACTTTCGCAAGTCTAATCATTGCTTGGAGTTGTGCATCCTGAGGGGCATTCTTTGCGTCAACTATTGACTTCAAATGAATAACTGCATCACTATATTTTCTCATACTATAGTAACTATCAGACAATTCTATAATAGCATCAAATATCTTATCCGATTCGCCTTGAGACTGGTATATTTGTATAAGCTCATTCAAATAATTGATTGCTATTGGATATTCCCCTAGCTCAATATTTGATCTAGAAACACCATCCAATATACTAATTGTCAATGATTGATTATTTTTATTTTGAGCTATAGTTTTTGACATTAAATAATACGTCACTGCAGAGTTCCAATCATCCGTACTAGAATAGGCTGTAGCCAGTTTATAATAATATTTAGCAAGACTTAAAGAGTCATTAACTGCTGGTACAAATGGCAGCCCCTCTTTAAGGTACTCAAGGCTCTTAATATAAAAAGGCTTCATATCAAAGGTGTCGCCTGAGCAGACATAAAATTTACTTAGGTGATATAATGACATGAAAACATCCAAGGAATCCTCCATCAACACACTTATGGCATACGCTCTATAATAGGCCGAAAAAGCATCTCTATACAATTTTTCTTTACATTTCAACCCCCCCTTAAACCAATAAAGATCAGGTAAAAATGGACGCAATCTATGTTTTTGAGACATTGCTATACTCTTCTTTAGTTGCAAGTTTGCATTTACTAAATCACCTTTTTGTATAAGACTATCAATACGAGAAATATCTTGCTGGATCGATTGTTTTAAATCGCTTTGACTTTTTACTTCTGAGATTGAAACTAGAAGAAAAATAATGAATACTAAAGTCTTGAAATATTGCTTCATTATCAAATTTAAGATTATTGCCTATGCCTACAAAACTATGAAATAAATCAGGGCAAAATTATTCTTTTATTATTTGCCTGATTGCTACACCTTCCAAATATAATCAACATTACAATAGGTTGATTTGGACATATGTTATCAATCCAAAAGATAGCAATATATAAATTAGCATGTACCTAATACTTATATTTGGTACAGTTATTTTCATATTGCTGCAACGAAAGTTTGTGAATAAACCTCATAATTTGAGAAAAAGCACAAAATATCTATCTCATTTTACAGAAAACTTTTCGCATAAAGCCAAGTTGTATTATACTACACCCTCTTCTTCTTGAATAGGTTGTTACATAAATAGAGTTTACGCTCCTATAAAAGGTGAATTATATAATCACAGTAAACTTTGAACCAATATCGGGAGTACTCTCTACTTCGATAGAGCCCTTATTAAGATCAACTATTTTCTTCATAATTGATAAACCAAGCCCTGTACCCGAAATATTCCTTGTCTTTACATTTTTAGCTCTCATAAACTCTTCAAAAAGGTGCGACTTCTCCTTTACATTCATTCCAATACCAGTATCCTCAACTACAATCTTAATTTGACTATCTTGTTCATTGATTGAAATAATTATTTCCCCAGACTCCTTATTGTACTTTACTGCATTTGAGAGCAAATTATTGAATATTATTTCAAAATCAGAAGCATCTGCTTTAAGGTAAAGTGTTTTTGGGAAATTCATAAGGATGTGAATACCCTTCGCTTTTGCTGCTATTTCAACGGAATAAATTGCTGTTTTGGCAATATCAATTATATCAATATCAGTAATATTTCTCGCCTTCCTACCCGACTCTATTCGAGTAAAATCAAGCATGTCCATAATAAGTGTTCGCATAGATTCTAATCTATCCAAAGACCGTTTTACCATAGTATCGTAAGCATCAATATTGTCACCTGCTTGCCTATCTTGTATTATTCGCAAATAGCTTTCTACCGTATTTATTGGTGACTTTAGTTCGTGAGATAGCACAGAAAGAAACTGAAATCGTATTTTTTTTCCTTCTGCTTTCATCTTTCTGGTCATTCGTTTTAAAAATAAGTGCTTAGTAATACTTTCAATTGCAGTAGTAAGCTCTTGCTTAGTAAATGGCTTTGGGACAAAATTAAAAGCGCCATTATTAGTAGCCTTAACGGCCAACTCTATTGAAGCATAAGATGTTATCATCATCACTGACAAGTCGTATTTTCTTTCCTTTATTATCTCTAATACTTCTATCCCTTCTATTCCTGGCAGTTTATTATCAAGTAAAACTATATCAACAAGCTCATTTTCTATTATTGACAAAGCCTCTTCTCCAGTTTCGGCATCAATTATATCATATTCAAAATCGTCATCGTGAAAAGGAAAAGAGACAACTAAACCTCTTAGCCCCCTTCTTATTCCTGTTCTAATGCCTTGTTCATCATCAACGATTAGTATTCTTAGTTTTTCCATAATTATTTCAATTACTTCTTATAAAATATAATACAACTTACAGCTTCAATAGTTTATTTATCTCCCTATGTAGTTGATCGGGACGAATATTTTTCTCCATAAACACATCTGCTTTCATCCAACTTTTGTCCGTCTCATTCTCCAATTCGAAAATGTACCCACTAACTGAAGATGCTGCTGTGGCAAGAATTACTGGAACATCGGGATATTTTTTTTTCAATTTATAAGACAGTATAAAGCCACTATCATCATTTTCCATCATCAAATCGAAAATTGCAAGATCAGGTTTTTGAGTCTCAATTATTTCTTCACATTCCTTCTGACTTTCAGCTGTAATAGTATTAAATCCAAATCGTTCGCAGTGAAACTTTACAAGATTAAGACAATCTTGATCATCGTCAACTATTAGTATCGTTTTGTTTTGAGTATCCATAATATTTGTTTTACCTTTTTGTTTTACAATATTTTTTTTACTTTGGTAAAGTAATAGTGAAGGTAGTACCTGTACTACCATTGTCAGGCTGATTATTTGATTGTACATTTATCTTTCCCTTATGCATTTTTACAATTCCATACACTAGAGGCAATCCAAGTCCAGTACCTTTATTAACACCTTTAGTAGTAAAGAAAGGCGTAAATATTTTTTCTAAATTTTCTTTGGCAATACCTGCACCTGTATCTGATATTTTAATAATAAAACTACCTTTAACTTCATTAATACTAATAGCAATTAGTCCACCATTTGGCATAGCTTCAACCGCATTTTTTTCAATATTAGTTATCGCTTGCATCATTTGCTCGACATCTAATTTCACCAACTGACACTTAATATCGTAGTTAAATTCTATTTGAATATCATCGGGTTTAACAAAAGATTTGAAGCTTTTTTCTATAAACTCTACAATATTAGTTTCTTTCAGCGTTACTTTATTTTTTCGAGCAAAATTCAGTAGGCCTTCGACTATTGTTTTACAACGTTCGGCCTGTTCGTTTATAATTTCAATATCCTCAAAAAGTTCACTTTTATTATTTAATTCATCTTTGAGAATACTACTATAAAGAGTAATAATACCAAGTGGGTTATTAAGTTCATGAGCTATTCCTGCTGACAACTGCCCCATGCTAGCAAGCTTTTCTGATTGTTTTAATGCTACCTTGGTATCCGACAATTGCATATTTGATTGATGAAGTTCTTCATTGGACTTATGCAGTTTTTCAATAGCATAAGGTAAGCACATTTCTGTTTCTGCTAGTCCTTCAACCACTGCACTTGCATAGGCTTTACATGTTTCATATCCACAAGCACCGCAGTTGAGCATATCTTTATCTTTAACTTTTCCCATTGAAATAAGAATGTTATTTATCTCATATTCATTCGGCTGAGGTAATCTTTGGTCATTTGTACAAAATTCTCTTGTTAAATCCAATTTAGAGTATTGCTCTTTTTCTTTCTCCCATTCTTCATTATCAAGCTTATTAAGTTTGTTATTCACATACTCACTAATCTTCATCCTTTTAACCAACTTTTGTCCTTTTACAGACATTCCAGGACCTTCAATACATCCATCGCAGCACAATAATTCAAGATGTTGATTCTTTAGAACACCATTCTCAAACTCTTGTATTGCTTCTCGAAACTTTGTCTTTCCTTCAGCAGTTATTACTTCTCCTTTTCCAAAACCCTCTGTCTTATTTAGACTTTTTAGTAAGCCATGATTAACTGGAAAAAAAGCTCCTTTTCCAGATATTGGTTTATCAAAATCAGCAGCAGTTACTCTATCTGGAATTATATTGTGCTTTTCAAACATCAGTCTAAGCTCAGAAAATGTAAGATTCTCATCAAAACTTTCAGACTCTGCTTTCTTTGCCACGCAAGGGCCTACAAATACTAATTGAGCATCATTATTATACTTCTTCTTAAGAACCTTTGCAATGGCAATGGCTGGTGAAACGATTGGAGCAAGAAATTCAACCAGATTGGGGTGATATTGCTTAATATAATTTACAATAGCAGGGCAATCCGATGTTATTATTGTTTTTGTACTCTCATTTTCAAATACGTTCTTATAAGCCTGTGCTACCAAATCAGCACCAAAAGACACCTCTGTAACTAAATCAAACCCCAATTCTTTTGCCATCCCCACAAAAATCCTATAATTTTCAATTTCAGTAAATTCAGCGGCAAAGCTTGGAGCAACACATAATATCTTCTGCTTATTATTCAAAAGTATATCCTCCACTTTTTCAATCGACGAATAATAAGTTTTGGCTCCCTGACTACACACTATTACACAGTTTCCACATGCAATACACCTTTCTGTGATTATCTCTGCTTGACCACTAATTATCTTAATAGCTTTAACAGGACATTCACGCACGCAAGTATAACAAACACGACACAAGCCTTTTACGGTATAAACTAGTGGATTATCATTTGAAAAATTATGCATTATACTATTGTCTTTTTAAGTTGTTGACTTTGTAAATCTTCGAATTAATAAACAGCTTATTTTATTACTTCACGTTTCTGATAATGAGTATGTAGAAGCTTATGAGCTTTTTCGCTTAAAGGCTCATCAAGGAAGTCAGCATATAATTTCTGAACATCTGGATTTTTATGCGATGCTTTTAACGACTCCTTATCATCAATACTATACAATGACTTCGCCCGAATCCTTATTGCTTCTTCATCCATTTTTATGGGCTGACCACCGCCACCAACGCAACCACCAGGACAAGCCATTACTTCAATAAATTGAATGTCATTTCTTCCTGCACGTATTTCATCAAGCAACTCTTTAGCGTTTGCTAAACCATTTACAACTGCAACCCCTAGTTCTAAATCACCAATTTTAATTATAGTTTCTTTTCTATTTTTGAAATCCCGAAGAGCTTCTATCTTAAACTCTATTAATTCTTTGCCAGTAAGTTTGTAATGTGCAGTTCTAATTGCAGCCTCAGCAACACCACCAGTTGTTCCAAAAAGTTTACCGGCCGATGTTCTTGAGCCCAAAGGGTTGTTAGCTACTTCAGAATTTAGGTTATGAATATCAATACCATACATTTTTATAAGCTTAACAAACTCACGTGTAGTAAGAACAGCATCAACATCAGAGATTCCATTTTGAGTCATTTCTTCCCTCTGCCCTTCAAACTTCTTTGCTGTACATGGCATAATAGCTACTGAATACAGGTCCTCTGTTTTTATTTTCTCTTTTTCAATAAAGTAGCTTTTAATAACCGCTCCTGTCATCTGTTGTGGCGACTTACACGATGAAATATTATCAATAAAGTCAGGGGCAAATTCCTCTGCATATTTCACCCATCCTGGGCAACAGCTCGTTATTAGAGGCAGTTTGCCATTATTAACTATTCTATCAATAAGTTCAGATGATTCTTCCATTATGGTAAGGTCAGCACCAAAAGTAGTATCAAAAACATAGTCAAAACCTATTTTACGAATAGCCGCATTCATAATACCATTAATATCAATACCTGGTTTCATGCCAAATTCTTCGGCTATGGAAACAGAAATAGACGGTGCATACTGAATCGCTACTTTAATATTTGGATTTTGTAAAGCCTGCTTTATTTCTGCAAAATGGTTTTTCTCAGTTAAAGCTCCTGTAGGGCATACCATTATACATTGCCCACAATTTACACAACTAGAAGTATTTAGACCATTATCAAAAGCCGTTCCCACAACCGTTTGATTACCCCGCTGCACGAAATCAATACAAGCAACACCCATTACCTCTTCACATATTCTAACACAACGACCGCACAAAATACACTTCTCAGGGTCTCTTACAATACTAGAACTTGATCTATCAAGAGCTTGCTTATTCTTTCTTCCTCTAATACGACGTTCTGTTATCGATAATTCTTCAGAAAGACCTTGAAGCTCACAGTTTCCATTTCGAACGCAATACAAACAATCGTCTGGATGATTAGAGAGCAATAGTTCTACAATTGTTTTTCTCGACTCGTTTACTCTAGCCGAATGAGTTTTCACCTCTAAGCCTTCGTATACAGGTGAAGAGCATGATGTTACTAGCTTCCCCGAGTCAACATCCTCGACTACACACATTCTACAAGCACCTGTGGGCATCATGTTTTTCAAGTGGCAAAGTGTTGGAACCTTTATTCCTTCACGAGTCAGAGCATCTAATATGGTTTCACCATTATTAGCTTCTATTATTTTATTATTTACGGTAATTTTCATCTGTTGTTTCTTTAAGAAATAGTGATAGCATCAAATTTACATACATCGAAGCAAGTTCCACAAGCGATACATTTGTCTTCGACAACAAAATGTGGTGCTTTTCTGCTTCCAATAATTGCATCAGTAGGGCATTTTTTGGCACAAATGGTACATCCAGTACACATATCAACATCAATAGTAAACACTCTTAGTTCGGTACAAACATTTGCCGCGCACTTACGTTCAAAAATATGCTCCTCATACTCTTCTCTAAACCATTTAATTGTACTCAACACAGGATTTGGAGCTGTTTGCCCAAGGCCACACAAAGAAGTCTCTTTTATAACTTTACCAAGGCGTTCGAGCTGTGTCACGCCTTTGAACCTACGAAGAGCTTCATGCTTTTTAGTTGTATTAGGTTTATGAGTAATATCCTCAAGTATTTCAAGCATTCTTCTTGTTCCTTCGCGGCATGGAATACATTTACCACAGCTTTCACGTTGAATAAAATCCATAAAGAATTTTGCAACATCCACCATACAAGTATCCTCGTCCATTACCACAAGACCTCCGGAGCCCATCATGGCTCCAACTTCAATAAGCGATTCGTATTCTATTGGAATATCAAGGTTCTGCTCCGTAATACAACCTCCTGAAGGACCACCAATTTGTACAGACTTAAACTTTTTATTATCAGGAACCCCTCCTGCAATATCAAACACTACCTCTCTAACACTTGTACCCATTGGGATTTCAACAAGCCCAGTCTTTGCTATTTTACCAGAAAGAGCAAAAACTTTAGTCCCTTTACTTTTTTCTGTTCCAATTGCAGCAAACTTATCATCCCCTTCTTTTATTATAAAAGGAAGATTAGATAATGACTCTACATTATTAATAATAGTGGGTTTCCCAAACAATCCACTTACAGCAGGAAATGGAGGGCGAGGGCGAGGCATTCCCCTTTTACCTTCAATACTATTTATCAATGCTGTTTCTTCACCACAAACAAATGCTCCAGCACCTGTTTTTACTTTTATTTCAAAATTTACTCCTGTACCAAATACATTTTCACCCAGTATACCATATTCCTTAGCTTGTTCTAATGCTATATTAAGTCTCTTGATAGCAAGAGGATACTCTGCTCTAATATAAACATATGATTTAGTTGCACCTATACCAAAAGCAGCTATTGCCATACCTTCAATAAGTCGGTGAGGATCTCCTTCAATTACAGCTCTATCCATAAAAGCACCTGGGTCTCCTTCATCGGCATTACAGATAAGGTATTTCTGGTTTGCGGGTGTATTTAACGCAAATTTCCATTTCTTACCCGTAAGGAAACCACCACCACCTCTACCTCGTAATCCACTTTTCTCAACTATATTGCATACTTCTTTGGCATTTTCACTTTTAATAAGCTGTAGAAAACCGGTATATCCTCCACTTGCCACATACTCATCAATACTAATAGGATTTACAATACCACAGTTTTTAAGTACAATTCTAAATTGAGGTTTGAAAAATGGCAATTCATTTATATTAGAAATATTTTTCCAAGAGTGGTTTTCTTTGGAAGGAAATTGACAAAGAGCACTTTCTAATTTAGTGTCATCTTTATTATCAAAAACACTATCTAAAACACCTACAACTTTATCAGCAGTAGCTTTCTCAAAACAAATCCTATTGTGACCTGGCAATTGCACATCCATCAATGGTTCTGACGAACATAGACCAATGCATCCAGTTTCAATAATATCTGCATCTATTTGAGCCGTATTTAAATATGATATAACAGCTTTAAGAGTTTTGTCGGCCCCAGCTCCTAACCCACAGGTACCAGTACCAACAAATATTACAGGTTTTGAAACAATCTCTCTATTGAGATTCTTAATAATATCCGTATTTGAAAAATCCTTAGTTGGATTTGACAATAGTTCTTGTATTATATATTGTTTTGTCAAATTCATTACTTTTGATTCAAATTGTTAATGATTTCTTTAATTGATGCAGTGGTTACCTTTGCATGAAATTCGCCATTAATGGAAATAACTGGGGCTAAACCACATGCACCTATACAAGCTACTACTTCCAAGCTAAAATTCCCGTCGCGAGAAGTCTCATCATTTTTTATTTTCAATGTCTTCTCAAGCTCTTGAAGAACATTTGCAGAACCCAAAACATGGCAGGCTGTACCTCTACATACTTGTACATGATGTTTACCTTTTGGTTGAAATCGAAATTGATTATAAAATGTAGCAACACCATAAATCTTACTTACGGGTAGATTTAATAATTTCCCTATCTCAACTATGGCATTTTCTGACAAAAAGCCATCTTCCTCTTGTACTTCTTGCAGGATTGGAATTAGGCTATCTCTTCCTGCATGTATATATTTCTCAAAGATTTGTTTCATCTGAATTTTATGTAATTTCAATATTCGTAAGTAGCTCTATTAAAACTATATTGTGCTTATTTCTTAAATAAATTTCTCAATGTTTGCAATAAGCACCTTGGCTTTTACTGGCTTTTTAATGAAGGCTTTCACTGGAACCCAAATCAGCTTTCCTGATTCATCTTTATAGTCAATCCCTGCATCTCCTATTCTGGTATTTTCAACCAATAAAACATCTAAATCATGATTATTCATTTCAGAACGATAGTATCTTGCAAATCTCATTGAATCTTCATCCTTTGAGGCAAATACACTAATTGAAGTCTGCATTATAACAGGCATTTCTTCGAATAATTCGTTTGTTGCAAATTCACGCGCCAACTCGAAACCTTCATAGTGTGTCGACATCATTACGTCACAAATTGCTAAATCTGGTTTTTGCTTTTTCGCTAATTCAATACCTTCTTCTTTACTTCCTGCCGAAATAACTGTATAACCTTCATTTCTAAGAATTGTTTCTACGATATTAATCACATCGATATCATCATCTACGATTAAAATTTTCTTTGTTACTTTCATGGTTTATTAGTTTTTTATAATTACTATATTTCGATATATTTATACGGCAAATGTAGAAGAGCATGGAGACGTGGGGTAGAGTATTATGTATTTTTTTTTAGCGTATTTATACCTAACACTCATATTGTAACATACTGATTACACTAAGGATACACAAAATAAAACATGCAGGACTATCTTATCCAGATAAATGTAATTACTTGAATTTCTATTATTTATAAATAAGAAATATTTAAGATTTTCGAAATTGTTTTTTACTTAGGTATTTTGCATTGTGTATTAGCTCCCTAATAAGTAGGACAGAATTATAGGGGGCTAGACCAATTGCTTGAAAATGGCAAAGCACAAATGAAATTATTGATAACACAAAATCATGTTTTCTTTATCATTTTGCAGACAGGAAATTTTTTATTTAAGTAAATTTAAGTTTATGATCTCGATAAGAATATCTACGAAATCAAAGATTCAGGAGAATTAATAGTACATACTTTTAATGATATTGAAACCTTTTTAAATAAGTCCATTTTTCAAAGCAAACATAATCAGGTTGGGAGCATTCTTAGCTCCTGTTTTATCAAATAACCTTGCCTTATGTCCATCAATAGTTCGTTTGCTAATATGCAGTTTTTCAGCAATCTCTACATTCGAATAACCCTTAGCAATGAGTTTTAACACATCTTTTTCTCTATCGCTTATCGAAATAGATGGAGCTTTTACATCTACATTCTTTTGTGTGCTTATCACAAATTCTTCGGAGAAGTATGTTTCACCATAGAATACATTTTTTATTGCAGTAGCTAGCTGATCCTTAGTAGTTTTTTTTTGCAAAAAACCTTTTGCTCCTGCTTCTATCATTCTATTAAAATAACCTATTTCCTCATGCATAGTCAATGCAATAATCTCGGTATCTGGATACTTTTCTTTTACTTTTTTTGTGGCATCAATACCATTCATACCAGGCATATTTATATCCATCAAAATAATATCGGCTGGGTTTATTTTCATTACCCTTAATACATCTTGTCCATCTGATGCTTCGTCGAGCACTTTGACAAACGATATTTCATTAAGCACCGTTCTTAACCCTTTGCGAAATATTATATGATCATCAGCTATTATAACTCCTATTATTTCCATTATTAAAGTTTTATTACTGCCATAAATATTAAACCTTTATTCTCACGACTGCTAAAATCGCAATTACCTTTTATTGACTTAATCTTATTAGTAATATTATTAAGTCCTAAACCTCCACTACTTCCTATTACATTATTCACATTAAATCCAATCCCATCATCTTTATAATAAAGTATTATTTGATTATTGTTACTCTTAAGTTCCAATACAACAACATCAGCTTCAGAATGCTTTAACGCATTATTTATCAACTCTTTTACAGCCTGAAAAATAACCGATTCGACCAAATCATTATTACAGGGTTCATATTTATCTGTATTTAATTCTATTCTTATTTTTTTTGTATTATTAATGTAATTGCAGAACTCTTTAATAGCCGAAACCAAACCCAAGTCGTGTAAAATATTAGGAGTAATATTATTAGCTATTTCTTTTGCTGTTGAAATTGATAATTCGGCTAACTCTTCTATATCATTTATTATTTGCTCTTTACTCGTTTGTTTAAAATCATCCTTTTTAAGCAAATCGGCATAAAGTTTTATTGTAGACAATATGGGACTTAAACCATCATGAAGATCCTCAGCAAAACGTTTTCTTTCTTTCTCCTCTGTTTTAATTATTGTTTGTAGCAGTTTTTGCTCATACGCCTTTCGCCTATGAATATTTCTAGCAACAGATATAATAACTTGCTTTCCATTATATTCTGCTAGCCTACTTTTAATTTCGATGGGACAAACATCACCATTTTTTTTAATATGTTCGGTTTCGTATGTATAAACCTTATTCGTAATAATATTTTGAATATTTTCACTAAATATATTTCTATATCTAGGTGATTTTATTTCTCTAAAATTTAGACTAAGAAGCTCGTCTTTTTCATAACCCATTAGATTACAGGCAATACTATTCACCTCAATAATATCACCAAAAGAATCTGATAAGAAAATTGCATCACTACTGTTCTCGAATAAGAAGCTAAAGATATTTTCTTGCATTATTATTTTGATAAATCCGGTTCATAAAATAAATTCCAATCACCCCACCTATTACTAATAAAGATGATATAATTTCCGCCTGTGTAATATGATAACTACCCAGCTCATAAGTGTTATTTACTCTAATTTTTTCGATAAAGAAGCGTGTTATTCCATTCATAATAAGCATTAGAAAAAACAAAACTCCACCAGCCTTAACAACTCCTTTCAAGTTCCAAACAATAATAGCAAATAATAAGCTTAAAGAGCTTTCATAAAATGGAGTTGGAAAAACAGGCACGTCTAACATATAACAATAATCGCCATGGCAAGTAGGAATAGGAACTCCTTCCTTAATTACATTATGTGGAAAATCGTATGCCCACATCCAGTCGGGAAGAAAGGCTAACATTTCGGGTTTAGGCTCCGGGTTTGGAATTCCCCAGCAACCATCGCCTGAAAGCATACATGCCATTCGGCCCACAGCGTAAGCCACTAATATTGCTGGCGCTGCAGCATCCATCAAAATCAGAATATTTATTTTTTGCTTTCGCGCAAACATAAAAACGCCAAGAACACCTATTATTAAACCACCGTAAAAAGTAAAACCTCCACTGGAGAATAACTGTGCTAAGGGATCTTGAAAGAAAGAGTCTAGATTTTCAAGAATATCAAAAAGCTTGGCGCCAATGATACCTGAAAAAGCAGCAACAACCATAATGTTAAGCCATAATGAATGTGGATAAACATCCATTTCTTCATACACTTTCTCAGGACTATATTTTTGTTTGGCCTGATAATAAGAATATGCCGCGGTAAGTCCTGCAACTAACAATCCTATCCATAAGCTTCCTAAAGTGGAAAATATGTAACTATCCACTCCTTTGGTAAATAAGTCGTATTGAGTAATGATGCCTCCAATTTTATAACCAACAATAAAATTAAAGACCACTCCCAATAAATAATCAGAATAATTGATTGGTCCAGAAACTAATCTTTTATCTTTTTTCGGCCCGATATCTCCATTCTTTTCTCGATAAATAAAGGCCTGTCTAATAACCAAGCCGCCAGTTAAAAATGCCATCACCAATACAAAACCATAGGTGGGCATGGGAAACAATATGTTTGTTCCAAATATATAATTAATTAAATGACCTAAGGTTGGAAACATACTTTAGAGTTTATATTTTTTATTTATACTTTTTGTATAAGGATACTACAATTCAAAAAAAGAGTTTTACCAACTACCGCCAGCACCGCCGCCGCCAAATCCGCCACCACCAAATCCACCGAAGCCGCCGCCGCCGCCACCAAAACTACTACCTCCACCAAAACCACCAGTTCCACCAGTAAAGTTACTATAACTTCCTCGGTGCGAACCTGAATTCATCATTAGCAACATTGCAGCCCAAAATCCCATATTATTGGTTCGACTATAACGATAGGCTCCTCTTCCCATATTAAGGAATACAAAAATGAACATAACGCCTATCATCATCAACATTTTCCATAAACCTCCCGACCTTCTCTGTTGTACTGCTGTTGCATACTGCTCGGCTGTATATTCTCCTTTGGTTATTTCTTTCAACACATTTACGGCAGCACTTACCCCAAGAAAATAATTACCCTTTTCAAACTGCGGAATCATCTCATTATTCATAATTTGATTAGCAATAGCATCAGGCACCACGCCTTCAAGCCCATAACCAACCGCAATAAAAGCATCACGCTGACCTTTTCCACCCGTAGGCTGAATCATAATCAAAATACCGTTGTCCTTTCCTTTTTGTCCTATACCCCATTTATGAGCTAGGCTAATGGTATAATCAGCCCGATCCATACCCTGCAAGTCGCTTACCACCGCCACAACAATGGCTGTAGAAGTTTCGCGGGTAAAGCTTCGCAAATCGGCTTCTAACTGCTGAGCTTCATTTTCGGAAAATATACCTACAAGATCGTTAACTGCCTTTGGGGGATTTGGTCGCTGAGGAAATTGCGCAAAAGCAATACTTGAAATCAGCAACAATAATAAAATAAAAACACTTTTTTTTGAAGTCATAATATTTTAATTTCTATTTATTACCAAAGGATATATCATCCGATAATTCATTAACATCACCCTCTAGATAAGGGAAAAACTCTTTCAACTTACTTCCTGCCATCTGAATACCATCAATCAAGCCTTCAGCAAAATGACCTTGCTTGAACTCTTCAAACATTAGATTTTTTACTTCATCCCAAAAATCATCAGGTACAGCAGCATTTATTCCTGCATCGCCTAATATGGCAAATTTATGATCTCTTACTGCAAGGTAAAACAGCACCCCATTTCGAAGCTCTGTTTTCTGCATTTCTAATTTCTCAAAAACATAGGCCGCACAGTCCATCACATCACCTTTACAGTGATTATCAATATGTACACGAATCTCACCTGAAGTTTCTTTCTCTGCTCTTTTTACTTCGTCAACGATTAAGCCCTTAGCCTCCTCACTGAAAAAATTATAGATATTTTCAGCCATAATACTAAAATTCTACCGTAGGAGCATTTTCTGCGCCAGCCGATGCTTTAAACATTTCTTTCTTTAAAAATTCGTCTTCTGCACCAAAAACACCTAAAGCCCATCGTCTAAATAATCCACGAACATGCTTATTAAACTCCTTTGCTGTTTCGTTATATCGGCGACGCTCAACTGAAACACGGTTCTCTGTACCTTCAAGTTGGGCTTGCAAATCTCGAAAATTCTGAGTAGATTTTATCTCAGGATAAGCCTCAAATGCCAAATTAATAGCTGTATTTATTTTTTTACCCATCAACTCCATATCCTCTGGTGTAGTGGCATTTACAATACCTGCACGTGCTTGAGTAACCTCTGTTAATATTTTATGCTCATTCTCTGCAGCCCCTTTAACTGTGGCTACTAGCTGTGGCACCAAATCGGCTCTACGCTGATAAGCTCCTTGCACATTACCCCATTGAGCATCTGTATCTTCCTGCAAACTCACTGCAGTATTATATACTCCATTGGCCCAGCTTACAAACATCATCCCTGCAATTACTATCGCTCCAATGATAACCACTGGAATAAACCATTTTTTTTGTGTCATAATCTTATTGTTTTAATTCGGTGTAAAATTAATAAAGAAAGCTGCTAATTCTTGATTTATTTTCTTGACTCCAAAATTAAAAAAATGGAGAAATCAAAAGGAAATAAATATAAGCCTAGAAATCAAGCATAATTGGGTCCCAAAAGTACTTCTCAAAATCTTGAACCTGATCGTCCTTAACAGGAATACTTTCTTGTTCCAATAACTGCTGCATCAAATTAGGATTTCCAAAAGCCTTTTTTCCACTAAGCATACCTATTCTATTGACTACTCTATGTGCAGGAATTGATTCTTCAAACGAAAAAGACTTATTCATTGCCCAACCAACCATACGTGCCGATTGAGGAGAGCCAATAGCTTTTGCTATAGCACCATATGATGTAACTTTCCCTTTTGGTATCTGCTTACATACTTGAAATACCTTATTAAAGAAACTATCGTCTTGAGACATATTCATTATTGTCTATGTTTTTGATGAAACTCCGAGTTCAATCGAAACTGCATAAAGTTTATATCAAAACCTTGATCGTTAAAGAGCTTTTCGTAATGAGTTCGGATAGACTTAACCTCTTCAAAACTTTCAGAAGAATAAAGATCCTTTACCGATACTATTAACTCATGACCATACTCCTCTATCATCTCCAAAGTATAATCAAACAAGGGCTCACTATCGGTTTTAAAATTTATTATACCTCCAGATTTTAATATTTTTGCATACCGTTCCATATATTGCGGAGAAGTCAACCGTCGTTTGGCTACTTTGGGTTGTGGATCTGGGAAAGTAATCCATATTTCAGCTACCTCATCTTGGGTAAACATATTGGAAATCAGTTGTATTTTTTGGCGTAAGAAAGCCACATTATTTAATCCTTCATCCACCGAAGTTTTGCAACCTCGCCAAATTCTAGCTCCTTTAATATCGACTCCAATAAAGTTTCGATTGGGATAATTCCTACCAAGGCCCACAGTATACTCCCCTTTTCCACAACCAAGTTCGAGTACCAAATCATTTTTATTCTTAAAAAAATCACTGCACCATTTCCCCTGCATAGCATAACCATCCTTCACTTCTTCATAGTCTGGTTGAAACATATTAGGAAAAACAGCCGACTCGGCAAATTTTGCTAACTTATTCTTATTGCCCATTTATTATAAAATATATTGATATAAAATAACCTAATATTATAATTTGAAATTGTATTTAGAAGTAAAAATGAATTATTTTTTTTGAATCCAAACTCCTTTACGTCCTGCTTTTTTTAGTTTTAACATATAGTTACTCGCTTGAGGACGATTATCATATATATCGTAACAAACTCTATGAAGACGACCAATTTTCCCATCAAGCACGGCATTTTCAAAGCCTTCACTTTTCAATTCCTCTAACATCCTATTGGCCTTAAACTTAGATTCAAAACAACCTGCTATCACATAATAACGTGGTCCATCGTGCTTTACAGCCACCTTAGCTACTTCGCTCGGTTCTTCAACAACTGCATTTTCTACTGGAATCTCATCAGAAACAGTTGCCGTATCAAGCACACCATCACTTATAACTATTTCAGACGGCAAAGTATCAGTAGATATATTCCCTTCCTCCATACTAGAATCGACCAATATGGTAGTAGAAGATCTATTCTCAACAACTTCCTTATCATCTAGAGCATCCACAGTATTTTCAGCTACAGGTTTATCTTCAAATAAAGAACCTATATTTTCAGCTTGCCAAAAGGCTACTCCTGCCAAAACTAATGCCAACACCCATAGAATAATTATTATTACTTTACTATTACTTTTCTCTTTAACACTTGGCAATACTGCTATCGGTTTTTCAGAAGGGACTGTTTTTTTCACAGGTTTCTGAGTAAAAGATTGTAAACCAAAATTCTTTTTAACATAATTAAAAGCGTGATCTTGCTCTAAAATAATTTCACCAGTATGGTGACTAAATAAGTAACCAATATTTTTTAGTTGAATTTTCTGTCCAGCCTTCAGATTCTTTTTAACATCACGCACAAAATCTTCAATTCTTTCATTTGCGTCAGCACCACCTATTGTTTTCGCCAGTAAATCATCTTGAATTTGAGTACTAACTTCAAATTTAATTTTTTTAAACTCTGGATTAAAAGAATGATCTACAGGATGAACATAAGCCGATACCAATTCTGTTGTGAACACGCCTAAACCATTTACCACAATACGATTGTGTTCAAATAATAAATTACTAAGGCTAATAACTACATCCATATTAAAAATGATTTAGTGCTTTTTCAATATCCTCAGGCCTATCAATACCAAAGGTTTCCATTTCGGTTTCACTAATATAAATATTATAATCGGCTTCCAACCAACGTAATTGCTCCAAGGACTCAGCCTGCTCCAATAGAGAAGGTATTAATTCAACCAATTCTTTTAAAACTTTTGTTTTGTATGCATAAAGACCAATATGCTTAAAAAAGTCGAATTTAGACATCCATTGGTTTTGAGATACTGAACGAATATAAGGAATTGCTTGACGACTAAAATATGTTGCCTTATGCTCTTTATTAAATATTACTTTTACTACATCGGGGCTAAACAACTCCTCTTCAAGAGTAATTTTTTTAGCTAAAGTGGCAATATCAACACTTGGCTGCGAGATAGCTTCACAAAGCAAATCAATCTGCTCTGGTTGAATAAATGGTTCATCACCTTGAATATTCACAACGGCATCATATTCCTCAGATATGCTTGAAAGCAATTCGAAAATTCGCTCTGTCCCATTACGATGATTTTCCGATGTCATCATAACATTACCTCCAAAACCTTTAATATGAGCTTCAATCAATGGATGGTCGGTTGCCACATATACTGCATCTAAAAGCTTTGACTTTGTTGCTTGAGCATACACCGTTTGCACCATCGTTTTGTTACCTATGCTTGCCAATGGCTTGCCAGGAAAACGACTTGAAGCATATCTAGATGGTATTACGCCTAATATTTTCATTGAGTATTATTACAAAAAGACTGTTAGAACAGGCCATTAATTTCGGCATTAATTCTTTCAATAATTCCACCTAAATCGGTTGGATTATTAATAAAATCAATATTATCCACATCAATAATCAAAAGCTTACCCGAATCATAATTATTAATCCATTTTTCGTATCGCTCATTCAAGCTTTTAAGGTAATCGATACGAATTGAGTTCTCATAATCACGTCCTCGCATTTGGATTTGATTTACCAAATTTGGCACTGACGAACGAAGATATATTAATAAATCTGGTGCTTTAATAAAAGAATTCATCAACTCGAAAAGCGACTCATAATTCTTATAATCACGCGTAGGCATTAAACCCATTTCATGCAAGTTAGGCGCAAAAATATAAGCATCCTCATAAATAGTACGATCTTGAATTACTGTTTTTGCACCATCACGAATTTCTACTACTTGACGAAAGCGACTATTCAAAAAATAGATTTGCAAATTGAAAGACCAACGTTGCATATCTTCATAAAAACTATTAAGATAAGGATTTGTTTCCACTTCCTCATAATGAGGCTCCCATTTGAAATGCTTTGCTAGTAAACGTGTCAAACTTGTTTTACCGGCACCGATGTTCCCTGCAATCGCTATGTGCATAATATATTTCGTTTCTTGGTTATTGTAAATAAAGGATTACAAAAATAAGATAAATCTAATAGTATTGATGGATTTTTTAGGAGATTTTTTTTTATAATCCAAGTTCAACATATGGAATAATTACATTTTCTAAAGTAAACAAAAAAAGGGAAGCATATAAATGCTCCCCTCCAATGTTTTATATAAATCTAGCTTTACTTTACAAGTTTCACTTGAACTGCCGCTAATCCTTTTGGGCCTTGCTCAACTTCGAAACTCACTAAATTATCTTCAGAAATTTCGTCAATGCAATTATTAATATGAACAAATACGCTCTCTTTAGTTTCTATGTCTTTAATAAAACCGAAACCTTTAGAATCATTAAAGAAAGTAACCGTTCCTTTTCTAATAGGATCAAAATCTTCTTGTTCACGACTTGGTACTCCTAACGCAATATCAGAGGCTTTCACTTTCTTCTTTTTTGTTGGATCTGGTGGTGTATCTACAATCATACCATTTTCATCCACATAAGCAATCATATCGTCCAAGCCTCCACCTTTTTTATCAGTTTCTTTTTTAGCTAAACGCTTTGCTTCTTTATCTTTACGCTTTTTTTCTTTTTTATTTCTTACTTCCTTCTTACCAAATGTTTCCTGTGATCGAGCCATATAATTCTTTATGTATTTTAATTATTGTTTTGTATTGATTATAAATATCTTGCAAAGATAGTTTTTTTATTATTGATATTTCGTATTAATTTGACATTGTGGCAATAATAAAACAATAACCCACCTTTGAATGTCAGGAATAAAGCTAGACATTATACATCTTATCACGCAACGCTTGTATTTTCTCATCAACAATATAGTCATCATAGTCCATTAGTTTATCTATGATTCCATTGGGTGTAAGTTCGATTACACGATTACAAACCGATTGAATAAACTCATGGTCATGCGATGACATAAATACATTTCCTGGATACTTTATAAGATTATTATTAAATGCCTGAATCGACTCTAAATCAAGATGGTTGGTGGGAGTATCAAGAACTAATGCATTGGCATCTTTCAACATCATTTTTGAAATCATACAACGCATTTTTTCACCACCCGAAAGAATACTCACCTTTTTGTATATCTCTTCCCCTGCAAAAAGCATCTTTCCTAAATAACCTCGAATATAAAGCTCTGTGGTATCAGTAGTAAACTGACAAAGCCAATCGAAAAGGCTATATTCGTTATTGAAAAACCCTGAATTATCGCTTGGCAAGTACGCTGTAGTAATTGTTTGACCCCACTCAAACCCACCTGCATCTGAATTTTTATCTCCATTAATTATCTCAAAAAAAGCCGTCATTGCACGTGGGTCACGAGAAAGAAATATTATTTTATCTCCTTTATTAGCATAAAACTCCACATTATCAAACAGTACTTTACCATCCACACTTGCCTTCAAACCACTAACCTCAAGAATCTTGTCCCCAGCTTTACGCTCAGGTGTAAATATAATACCAGGGTATTTCCGAGTAGAAGGTTTTATATCTTCTATATTAAGTTTATCAATCATCTTCTTGCGACTAGTGGTCTGTTTCGACTTAGAAGCATTGGCACTAAAACGCGCAATAAACTCTTGAAGTTCTTTCTTTTTATCCTCCGCTTTTTTATTTTGCTTCATTTGCTGTTTCAATGCAAGCTGACTACTTTGGTACCAAAATGAATAATTACCAGCAAACAACTGAACTTTTCCAAAGTCGATATCTACGGTATGCGTACTTATTGCATCCAAGAAGTGGCGGTCGTGAGAAACCACTAAAACCGTATTTTCATAATTGGCGAGATAGTTTTCCAACCACATTACTGTTTCAAGGTCAAGATCGTTGGTAGGCTCATCGAGTAAAAGGTTATCAGGTTTTCCAAAAAGCGCCTGAGCTAAAAGCACTCGCACTTTCTGCTTACCACTCATATCTTTCATTAAAGTATAATGAAATTCCTCCTTGATACCCAAATCGCTTAATAATGAAGCAGCATCACTTTCTGCATTCCAGCCTTCCATATCTCCAAATTTCTCTTCTAATTCGGCGGCCTTAATACCATCCGCGTCAGAAAAATCTTCTTTCATGTACAAAGCATTTTTTTCTTGCATTATCTCCCAAAGCTCTTTATGACCTTGCATCACAGCATCAAGCACGGAAGACTCATCAAAAGCATAATGATCCTGACTTAATACAGACAAACGCTCTCCTGAGCCCATACTAATTGTACCTGCGGCGGTATCTAATTCACCAGCAATAGCCTTCAAAAGTGTTGACTTACCAGCACCATTTGCTCCAATAACACCATAGCAATTCCCCGCCATAAACTTTAAGTTTACATCCTGAAATAGTACGCGCTTACCAAACTGTATTCTAATATCATTTACACTAATCATAATCTATATTGTTGTTTGCAGAAATTCAATGTTTTACCGCAATAATTAATTCACTCTAAAAAGTTTGCAAAAGTAAGTATAATAATAATGAGTATGTGTTGGTAAGAGTGATTTTTAAGATTAATTACGAAATCAGCAATATAACACGCGTAAAGAGTAGCATCATACTACCATAAACCTCTTTTATTAGGGCTAAAACAATGGTTTTATACTCATATTCCACCTGATAATACACCACAAATTGAAGAGATATTTATTATCTAGCTAAGCTGTAATAGCAAGTCACTATTGATACTCTTCAATCGCTTCGCTAATGTTAATAATATAATCACCTAAACGTTCGCTAATGGAGTACATATCACGATAAAACGAGCCCACTTTATGACGATACTTTTTCTCTTTCAGATCGTCGAAATGCTGTTGGCGTAATTTGTTTCTCATCTCGTTAATGCGTGCCTCTATTTCATAAGCCCTACTAATATCAACATCGAGGAATTCTTTCTTCAAGTTATTATTCATTTCCTCTAAAGCATCATATACTAAGGCAAACATCTCAGAAATGCGCCTCAACTGATCCTCAGTAAATTTCAATTTACTTTGGCGTAAGCCCTCCATCACTTTTGAAAGTTGATAAATGGCATCACCAATGCTTTCCATATCGTCAACCATTTTGAGCATTGCACGAATCTTCTTCGAACTATCACGACTAATTTCACCCTCAGATATTTTAGTAAGATACTCGGCAATTTCAACTTCCAAAGCGTCTGTAATCTCTTCATATTTAGAGACTCTTACCAATAACTTATCAATAAGTTTAGACTCTTTTTCAGCCATCATATTTTGAGTAAATGTAAACATCTTCTGTATCCGCTCTCCAAAAAGGGCAATTTCTTCTTTCGCTTGAACAATGCCAATTTCACTAGTCGAAAATAAGCTTGAATCAATGAACTTAAGTCTAAACTCTTCATCATCCTCACCATCATCTGGAACCATCTTAGTTGCAATTTTAGCAATAAAAGGAGCAAAACCAAAAAGAATAATGGTATTCATAACATTAAAGACGGTATGAAATAGCGCTAATCCAATGGGGTATAATTCCCTTACTTCATTAAATTCTATTTTTGAAATATTAGTATCCAAGATAGAAACGCCATGCTTTCTCATCATAATCAAATCGATTAGGCGAAGAAAATAGGGGAATATCAAGAGTACCCATGTAACACCAAATATATTGAATATTAGGTGAGCTCGAGCAGTACGTTTTGCCGATACATTTGCTACCACAGCAGCCAAATTTGCTGTTACCGTAGTACCAATATTTTCACCCAAAACCATAGCCGCCGCCAACTCAAATGGTATTAACCCATTATACGTCATTACTAATGTAAGTGCCATTGTAGCACTTGAGGACTGAATAATAATGGTAAGAATGGTACCCACTAGTACAAATATTAAAGTTGATAAGTACCCTAGATTAATAAACGAAGTTAAAAAACTAAGAGCATCACCTTCTCCATTAATACCAGGCACTGATTCTTTCATAAATTGCAAGCCAATAAAGAGTATTGCAAAACCAATAATAAATTCTCCCCACGATTTGCGTACACTATTTTTTGAGAAAAACAGAGGAAAACTAATACCTATCAATGGAAGAGAAAGGAAGCTTAAACTTACTTTAAAACCCAAGGTAGCAATAATCCACGCTGTAACAGTAGTTCCAATATTGGCACCCATAATTATACCCACAGAAGCTACTAAAGAAATTAGTCCCGCATTTACAAAGCTCACCACCATCACAGTAGTAGCCGATGATGATTGAATTGTTGTAGTTACTAATATACCTGTGAGCACTCCCTTTATTCGGTTATTAGTCATGGCTGCAAGAATCTGACGCATTTTTCCACCAGCTACTTTTTGCAGAGCCTCACTCATCAACTTCATTCCATATAGAAAAAGCCCCAAAGCCCCTACTAAGGTTAGTATTTTCCCAATATTGATTATAAATTCTGACATTTCATTTTGTTTAATAAGTGATTTTATGTGAATTCAGTCCATCAGTACACAAACTACCATCTTCTTTTAGGAAAGTAATATGATTGCTTTTAATGAATATTTGTTTAATATTTTTAATAACAAGGGCCATAGTATCCAAATTCAAGCTTTGGGTATTATAACTAAACAGGCTGTCATTTTTCAAGAACACTAGTCCTTCTGTATCTGTTATATGTACATCATCGATATTAGTAAATGGCATTCGCTTTAGATAACCCGCATAGCGATCAAAGATGAATACACCTTCAATTTTATCTTTTAAATACACCTTGTTTCCTGCTTCTAATAATTGATCAGGCTCTATTTCAGTATTAATAATTTGGTTCAAATTTCCACTTCGCTCTGCAACTTCCAAAAATTGATTAATACGAATAAGCTCTTGATTTACTGGGTCAAAAATCCAAAAGCCATTATTGTATGACAAACAGGCCAAGGATGCATTTGGAAATCCTAACTCGCCTAAATCAATTATACTCTTCTTTAGACTTAGCGTATTGTCCAGAAAAAGCACTTTAGCAAAATCTTGATAAAACACTAGTAAATTCATCGCATCAGATGCATCAATTGTGCTTATTTCACCCAAACTAAGATTAGAAAAGGTAGTTTTTTCCCTGCTATTCTTTGCTTCTAATTTTACAAGTTCCGATTCATGAACTAAGTATGTATTTCCAAGAATATCATATGTAAAATAATCCACCTTAAAACCAAAACTATAACAAGGAATTACCCTTTGTGATTCGAAACTAGTCAAGCCCATTGCAAGGATAATTATAATAATGATTTTCTTCATTCAAATTGTGTTTTACTTGAGGATATAAAAGTAGTCTTTTTTTCAAATGCAACAAGTTGTATTTACAATTTGAAATTAGGTAATATACTATCAAGAAAAAAACCTCTTGGAGACTATTACAAGCTAATGGTGGATAAATATTTATTCTTTTTTTTATAAATGCCTTGCATACCTTTAGAAAAAATCTATATTTGTAAAGTATAATTGCACAAGTAATTCAACATTATTTTATAAGCTATAATTAAGGGTATAAATAAGGACAAGATGGAAAACAACAACAATATGCATGATATTTTTTCCAAGGCAGTAAGAGCAGGAAAACGTACCTATTTTTTTGATGTAAAAGAAACAAAATCAGGTGAGTATTACATCACTCTTACCGAGAGCAAAAAACGCTTAAATGGAGAAAACGGTAAGTTTTTTTATGAAAAGCATAAGATATTTTTATACAAAGAAGATTTTGAAAAATTTACCGATGGGTTAAATGGTGTAGTTAACTACATAAAAGAACATCAGGAGGTAGAAGAGTTTGTTAATCATTCGTACGAAGAGCCTACTGACAATACAAAAGAATAATTGTTAAATTAAAAATATAAAGCTACCTCCTTGGTGGCTTTTTTATTAATATATTTGTGCTTGCTTTTAGCAGTAACAAATGCTAATATTCTGTGCGTGGAATATCAATGTTTTTAATCACATAAACTCCTGAAGCTATGAAAATAACAAACTATGGTCATGCTTGTTGGTTAATTGAAGTTGTGGGAAAGAAACTTCTTTTCGACCCTTTTATTTCGCCTAATGAGTTGGCATCTCACATTGATGTGAATAGTATTGATGCGGATTATATATTGATTACTCATGGTCATGAAGATCATGTAGCTGATGTTGAAAGTATCGCAAGGAGAACGGGAGCTAAGCTAATTTCCAATTTTGAAATTATCAATTGGTTTGCCGCTAAGGGAATTGATAATGGTCACCCCATGAATATTGGAGGCAAATGGGATTTTGATTTTGGTACTGTAACTTATTTTACGGCACAACATTCGTCTGTTATGCCTGATGGCGCATCAGGTGGAAATCCAGGAAGTTTTTTGGTGCAAACCAAAGAAGGAAACTTCTATCATGCAGGTGATACAGGATTGATGATGGATATGCAATTGATTCCAAGCCTTATGAAGCTTGATTTTGCATTGCTACCAATTGGTGACAATTTCACCATGGGAATTAATGAGGCTGTGATTGCTAGCGAATTTATTGCATGTGACAATATTATTGCTATGCATTATGATACTTTTGGCTATATCGTAGTTGATAAAAAAATAGCCAAAGAAGCTTTTGAAAATAAAGACAAGAAACTTACGTTTGTCAAATTAGGAGAAACGATAACAATATAAATATATATGGGAAAAGTAATTTCAATAGCTAACCAAAAAGGAGGCGTGGGTAAAACCACTACAGCGATTAATTTAAGTGCAGGATTAGCAATTCTAGAGTATAAAACCTTATTGATTGATGCTGACCCTCAGGCAAATGCCACTTCAGGCGTTGGCTTCGATCCTAAAAATATAAAAACAAGTATTTACGAATGTATTATTGACGAGATTAAGGCAAAAGACATTATCCTTGAAACAAAAACACCAGGGTTAGATCTTTTACCAGCACATATCGACTTAGTTGGTGCTGAGATAGAAATGATTAACCTTCCAAACAGGGAGAAAATGATGAGCAAAGTAATTGATCAAATAAAAGATGATTACGATTTTGTTATCATCGACTGCTCCCCTTCTTTGGGCTTAATCACAATCAACTCACTTTCAGCATCAGACTCCGTAATGATACCTGTTCAATGTGAATACTTTGCTTTGGAAGGGCTCGGAAAACTACTGAGTACGATACGAATTGTTCAAGAGCGTTTGAACCCTGATTTAGATGTGGAAGGAATTTTATTAACCATGTTTGACTCTCGTTTACGTCTTGCCAAACAAGTGGTGCAAGATGTACGATTGCATTTTGAAAAAATGGTTTTTGACACAGTAATTCATAGAAACACCCGATTGGGTGAAGCACCAAGTTTTGGCGATCCTATAATGATGCATGATATAAATAGTAAAGGTTCTATCAATTACCTTAACCTTGCTCGTGAAATACTGCAACGTAACGATATGACTAAGATTAAAAATGAGGATAAAAAAGTAAGCTAATGACTGCAAAGAAAGCATTGGGAAGAGGTTTGGACGCAATATTTGGCGAGCATACTCGTGAGGAAAAATCTGCAAGTAGAACGGAACAGATTGGAAATATTCCTGTAGCAGGTGCAATTTCTGATATTCTTTTAAGTCAAATAAATACTAACCCTGATCAACCACGAAAAGAGTTTGATGAAGATAAGCTTATTGAACTTTCGGACTCAATAAAAAATCATGGTATCATTCAACCAGTTACGGTTCGTAAAACAGCGAAAAATAAATTTGAATTAATCACTGGCGAGCGACGATATCGTGCTTCAAAAATGGCAGGCTTAAAATCCATCCCCGCCTTTATCCGTGAAGCTGATGATGTACAGGTAATGGAAATGGCTTTAGTTGAAAATATTCAACGTCAAGATTTAAATGCCATCGAAATTGCTTTCAGCTATCAAAAGCTTGTTGACGAATGTAATTTATCCTACGAAGAATTAAGTAAGCGAGTGGGTAAAAAACGTGCCACTGTAAACAATTATTTACGACTACTAAAGTTACCTATTGAAATTCAGCTTGCCCTAAAAGAAGAGCTGGTTTCTATGGGACATGCCCGTGCCCTAATTAGCATGGAAGATATTACTGATCAATTATTTGTACTAAAAGAAACCATTGAGAAAGAGCTGTCGGTTCGTCAGGTAGAGGCTATTGTTCGTAAAATTCAAAATAAGGAATTAAAACTTCAAAAGAAGCCCCTAAGCTTACCTTATAAATATCAACAACTTAATAGTAAGGTTAAGAAAAAACTTAATGTTGCAGTGGAAATTAAACGCAATAATAAAGGAAAAGGCAAAATTAGTATTGAATTTGATTCTGACAAGAAGCTCGATCAAATACTAAACGAAATCTTGAACTCATAATCCAAAAGGATGCGTTGGTCAAAACAATACAATAGCAATAATAAAAAGCACACTTCTTTACTAACTCACTCGAGTATAAAGTGGACTAAAGTTTTTGCATTTGTATTTTTTCTAATTGCATTTATCATTTTCCCAAGTAAAAATTCGATAGCACAAGTTGAATCTGATAGTATTTTTTTAGAAGAAGCTCATGTTGTAGAAGTAGTTGATACTGCTTACCACTCTCCAAAGAGAGCGGGATGGCTTTCAACAGCGATTCCTGGCTTAGGACAAGCTTACAACAAAAAATATTGGAAAATACCCGTGATTTATGTAGCATTTGGCACCATTACTTATTTTTTGGTGAAACATAATGGTGAGTATATTAAGTATCGAGACGCCTATATTGCGCGAATTGATGACGACCCATCCACCATTGATGATCTGCCTGAATATACCACAGAGAACCTAAGAGTCTATAAAAATGCTTATTGGAAAAGTCGAGACCTAGATATCATATTATTAGCTGGTGTATTTACACTAAATATTTTAGATGCCATTGTAGATGCACATTTTTACACTTACGATATAAGCGATGATTTGAGCCTTCAAGTAACACCTGTTGTTGCTCCAGCTTTAAGATTTGGCCCTTCCAAGTCGTCATATGCCGGTCTTTCATTCACACTTTCTTTTTAAACTATTGATTATGAAAATTGCACTATTGGGTTATGGTAAAATGGGGAAAGAGATTGAAAAGATATGCATCGAGCAAAATCACACCATTGTTGCACGAATAGATAATATGAAAGACTGGGATAAATATGGTGATGATTTCTCAAAAGCGGATGTTGCTATCGAATTTAGTACACCCGCTACAGTTATTGAAAATATCAAAAAATGCTTCAACCATAATACCCCCATTATTGTTGGTACAACTGGCTGGTACGAGCAAAAAAAGGACCTTAAAAATGAATGTCTGCGTGGAAATCATTCTTTTGTATTTGGTAGTAATTTTAGTGTGGGAGTAAACCTATTCTTCCATATTAACGAAACGGTAGCCAAACTCATGAATGGTTACCCTGAGTACAATGTATCAATGGAGGAAATTCATCACACTCAAAAACTAGACGCTCCAAGTGGCACTGCCATTAGCATTGCCGACATTATTATTAAAGAAATTAATCAAATTGACAATTGGGGAAAAGGAAAATCCAATACCGATACAACATTGGGGATTGAGTCGAAAAGAATTGACTCAACACCTGGTACGCACACAATTACATATAGCTCTGATATTGACGAGATAGAATTAAAACATACCGCTAAAAGCCGCGCAGGTTTTGCCAAAGGAGCAGTATATGCTGCTGAGTGGATTATTGGCAAAAACGGATGGTTTGAATTTAAAGATATATTATTTAATAAATCTTAACATTCAATAAATAAGAAATATTATAAACAAGAGTTTTAGAAAAAACAATATATACAATGGACGGATTACTTATTTTTATATCATTATCATTAGTTGCCTCATTAGTAGGATTAATGAAAATATTTGAAAAGGCAGGATATGCTGGATGGATGGCATTAGTTCCTTTTTATAATGCCTATATCTGGCTTAAGATTATTGAGAAACCTATATGGTGGTTAATTTTCGCTTTTATGCCCTTTATTAATGTATTTATGTGGTTTCTTTTTACTGTAGAAACCGCCAAAACATTTAATAAAAACCTTCTTTGGGAACAGGCATTAGCTGCTGTTTTTCCTTTTGCCTACATGCCTTACCTTGGTTTTAGCGAGGACGAAAAATATCAAATTAAAGAGGAACGTCCAATATTTCAGAAATCGAAAATAAGAGAGTGGACAGATGCTATAATTTTTGCCGTGGTAGCGGCAACAATCATTCGCACATTTGTATTCGAAGCATATACTATTCCTACCCCTTCCATGGAAAAGTCGTTACTAGTAGGTGATTATCTATTTGTTAATAAATTTGGCTACGGTGCAAAAATCCCAAACACACCTCTGAGCTTTCCTTTTGTACACCATACTATGCCCATGAGCCTGACAGCAAAATCGTATTTGGAGTGGATAAAACTACCTTATTATCGTTTTGATGGCTATAGCACCATTAAAAATAATGATATAATAGTCTTTAACTATCCTGATGGTGATACTGTTGCATTATACCGGCAAGACCGCAGCTATTATGCTATGGTTCGACAATTTGGTTGGAAAACTGTAAATAACCCCCGAAGCATTAACGAAAATACTGGCATTCCTTTTGGCCCAATAGTGGCTCGTCCAGTGGACAAACGTGAGAACTATATTAAACGTTGTATTGCTATTGCTGGTGATGAATTGCAAATAAAAGACCAACAAGTATATATCAATGGTTCAGTAGCTGCAAACCCTATCGAATACGAAACGGAATACTTTATTGTGGGGGTAAATAATTATCTTAATCCTAAGATGCTAGCGGAACTTGGATTATCGGCAGTTGAAATAGAACAATATCAAAGATCAATTAATTCTACCGATCGGAATGGTAATCTAATAATACCTAATTATTACTTACCTTATTCAACCATGGACACCATTATTAAACCTAAAGATTATCGTGTTTTAGGCATGATAAACCTTACTGAAGGAATGGCTGAAAAGTTGCGTAAAAATCCAAATGTGGCAATATTAGAGAAGAAAACACAAAGAGCAGGAGTTTTAATAACTCCAACTACTTCTCATACCGAGATATTTCCTTACGACACGGTAAACTATAAATGGAACCAAGATAATTTCGGCCCAATAACAATTCCTAAGAAAGATATGACAGTGGATATCAATCTAAAAACAATACCACTATACCGTAGAATTATTGGTGTATATGAAAATAATACACTTGAAGTAAAAGGTAAGGACATTTATATCAATGGGGCAATTGCTAATTCGTATACCTTCAAAATGGATTACTATTGGATGATGGGAGACAATCGTCATAATTCGGCCGACTCTCGTTATTGGGGCTTTGTACCTGAAGATCACATTGTAGGCTCACCTTCATTAATATGGCTATCATTAGATAAGGATTATGGTTGGACCAATGGAAAAATAAGGTGGAATCGTTTACTGAGTATTCCCGAATAAAAACAATTTTAGAAAATATTTCACAAAGCACTGGTATTGACAATTTTCATGCTTGTACTATTTTTTTTGAAACTATCTAAAGCTATAGAAATAGTTACACTTAATAAAGGTGCTATATTTTTTTCTAGCTTTGCTACTCATTACTATTCTTAGGAAATAATAGATGATTTACAAACTCTTGACTATTACTCTATACCAAGACTAGGCATTTCTATTTCAAGCTTTCTGCCATCTCTAAACTAATATAATTATCCATGCTCATACACACATTGGCAGCAAATTTATCTGCCAATTCAAGCATATCAAACCATTGATTTTCGTCCATTTGATTCAATTCTTCCTTGCCAATATTATTGTGAAAAAGATAATAAATCAAACCCGCATTAAAAGTATCACCAGCTCCAACTGCACTAACAGGATTCAGTTTTTTCACCTCTCTATGAAACTCTTGATTAGGTAAATGCACATCTATTCCATTTTCATTTTGAGTATAGATAAGACGCTTCATTCCTACTTTTTTTAAGCGATGCACCACATCCTTAAAATTATCCTTCCCAAAAATCAAATCAAAATCCTCATTACTTCCTTTAGCAATATCAGAAAAACGAATATTCTCCTCAATATACGGCATAACAGCGCTCAATAAAGATGAGTGATTGGGGCGGAAATTGGGATCATAAATAAGAATTGCACCAACTTTACGCGCCTCTAGCAAAAAATCGACCAATTGCCCACGCACATCTACCTTTATTCCATAAAATGAGCCAAACAAAATAATATCATCTTTTTTAACTTTAGGAAAATCTAGGTAGATTTTCTGAGAGGTATTTATTTTATAAAAAGAATACCGAGGAGCATTTCTATCATCAACAAAAGCCAAAGCTAAGCGTGATTTAGAATTATCATAACGTGTAAAGTGACTTACATCCACATGATTTTCTATTAGAAAATCGACCATAATATCACCCACCACATCGTTGGCTGTATCACCAATATAATGAATAGGCAAACCCAAACGCCCCAATGAAACCGAAGTATTAATCATTGCTCCACCAACCTTAGCATCAACAGGTTTACGGTTTTCAAAAATAATATCGTAAATGGCTTCTCCTACAGTGTAAATCTTTCTCATAATAATGACTTTTGATGCTGTAAAACTACAAAAAGAATAGCCTCAAAATCACTAATTCTTATTCACTATTGGCAGCTATCTGCTATCTTTTTTAACTAACTTTGCCCCATGCAATTCTACAACCAACAATTAAGCATTCTATTTAGGCGCATCGCCCTTATTCTTATGCTTTATTTTGTAAGCCGCTTACTATTTATTGGTTTCAATTATAAGATGTTTTTAATTGCAGATATTAACGAGGGATTAATAGTACTTTTTGCAGGATTACGATTTGATATTGCTGCCATATTTATTACGAATAGCTTATTTATTCTTGCATCACTAATTCCTTTCAAAAATTTTTATTCCAAAGAATACCAATGGTTTCTAGCATTATTATACATCCCTATCAATACTTTAGCTATTATAGCTAACCTTAGTGATATTATCTATATTCGCTTTACGCTTAAACGTACCACGCTGGACTTTCTTGATATGTTTGCCGAAGATGGTGGCTTATTCAAACTACTACCCCAATTCATCCTCGACTTTTGGTATATTCTCCTTTTTGGAGCGCTCTTTGTTTACTTATTATTCTTCGTGTTTTTTAGAAATAGCATCTTACAAAACCCTCCTAGTTTTCAACATTCCAAACGCTATTTTAAAGAGCTTATAATTATTATTTTTATTGTTGGAATGACCATTATCGGTATTCGAGGTGGACTACAACTACGCCCAATAGGCATCATGACGGCTTCCAAATATGCTGGTCCAACAATGGCTCCTGCCCTGCTAAACACACCTTTTACTTTGATAAAATCGGCTGGCAAACAAAAGCTAATTGAATACAACTTTTTTGACAATAACAAATTGGATAGTATTTATTCACCCATTCATAAAGACGCTACTGAGGAGTTTCGTTCGCTCAATGTGGTGGTTATTATTATGGAAAGTTTAAGCAAGGAACATATTGCATCGCTTAACCCAAACATTCCAAAATATAAGGGTTTCACTCCTTTTTTGGATAGTTTGTTTCAGCATGGAATGATATGTACTCAAGCTTATGCCAATGGCAAAAAATCCATCGAGGGAATTCCAGCAATTACTGCAGGCTTCCCAACAATGATGGAGAACCCATTAAACTCATCTATATACTCCTCCAACAACCTTAGCAGCATAGCCTCACTACTTAAAAACAAAAACTATCAAACAGCTTTTTTTCACGGAGGAAATAATGGCACAATGGGTTTTGATCAGTTTACTAAATCAATTGGGTATGAATCTTATTATGGACGAAACGAGTATGACAATGATGATGATTTTGATGGTAAATGGGGAATATATGACGAGCCATATTTCCAGTATTTTGGACGCCAATTAGGGTCTTTTCAACAGCCTTTTATGGCAACTATCTTTTCTCTTTCATCGCATCATCCATATACTATTCCTGAGCAGCATAAAGGAAAGTTTCTAAAAGGCAAGCTCCCAATTCAGGAATGCATAATGTATTCAGATTACGCCTTGCAAAAATTTTTCGAGTATGCACAAACACAAGATTGGTATGACAATACACTTTTTGTAATTACAGCCGATCATTGTTCAGAGATAGCTTTGGAAAGCTATAATAATGATTGGGGCAAGTATGCAATTCCCATATTCTATTATATGCCCTCCGATAGTTTGCAAGGCAAATACGAAACAAGCACACAGCAAATAGATATAATGCCCTCAATATTAGATTATTTACATTATAATCAACAGTATTTTGCCTTAGGCGAAAGTATATTCGACAGCTCTTCTTTGGGGTTTTCAATCAGTTATTTGAACTATAATTATCAATTGATTCATGGAAATCAGATTATAAAAACCGACTTTAAAAGCAATTATAATTATGAAAAGTTTGCTGGAGGAAACCTTATTAAAGAAATTAAACCTAAGAGTTTAGATGGTTTTTTGAAGGCATTTGTACAAACATATAATAATAGGATGATTACGAATAAAATGGTGAAATAAAATGCTATTAACATAAACTTAATTGTAGTCAGGTATTTATTATATTCTCCATAAACAACTAAAAATGACCAACAAAAAACGACATATTAGCTTTATCATCAACCCGGTTTCAGGCACAACCAAAAAGAAGAATATTCCCAAATTGATTGAGGAGTTTTCTGCACATTCGGCCATAGAAATTGCAATTCGATTTACTGAATATGCTGGTCATGCCAAAGAAATTGCAGCAGAGCTTTCCCTAAATGGAAATACAGAAATTATCGCTGTGGGTGGTGATGGCACCATCAACGAAGTGGTAAATGGTATAGGAGATAGTGGTGCTATTATGGGTATTATACCTTCGGGTTCAGGAAATGGATTGGCTCGGCATATTGGTATTCCTATGCGGGCAAAAAAAGCATTGGAGCTAATCAAAGTAGGCTATACTAAAAGTATTGATTTGATGAATATCAATGGTGAACTTTCGGCTAATGTATCAGGAATAGGCTTTGATGCAATAGTGGCACATAAGTTTCAAGATTCAAAAAATCGTGGACTTTTAAGCTATGCACAAATTAGCATGCAAGAGTTTTTTAAGTATGAGCCTCAAACTTATGATATTACTGTTGACGGCAAAAAGTATCAGTACGAGGCCTTTTTAGTGAGTATAGCGAACTCATCGCAATTTGGAAATAATGCTTTTATAGCTCCCAAAGCATCACTTACCGACGGTTTGATTGATGTATGTATTCTCAAGCCCTTTCCAATAGTTGCCACAGCCATTGTATTTGAACGTGTTATGGCTAAAACGATAAACAATAGTAAGTTTATGGATACTATCCAAGGAAAGAAAATTAGCCTGAAAAACAAAACAAAAAAATACCACTTAGATGGAGACCCACGAGAAAGTGATGGGACTATCGATATTGAAATAATGCCTAGTATCTTAAAGCTGATTGTGCCTGAAGGAAAAAATATTTAACGAAATTCGCTGTTCAATACGGTTCGCAAGAAAAGAAATATAATATGGGAAAGAATAAAAAGAAAAAATCACCAAAGAATAGCAGTGTTGTTTACTCTACCAATTCGAATTATCACGATGATTGGGAAGATGAGAAAGAAGAAGACCTTGCACCAAACCAACAACAATTACGAATCTGGCTGGAGCGAAAAAAAGGAAATAAGGTAGCTACTATTGTTAAAGATT
>JAGLCR010000001.1 GCA_023146135.1 Bacteroidales bacterium | reverse complement strand
TGGGTGTATAATTGATTAGATCAAGACTTTAATGCTTCGCATTAAATGTTTTATTGACGCTGATTATACTGATTTAAGCTGATTTCAATTTCAATGTTTTCCTATGGAAACATTGAAATAATTAAAAAAATCAGTGTCAAAAAAATGCTATATTATTATACACCAATATATTATACATATGGGTAGCGAAAATAGAATCAATAATAAATATCAACTAAAAATAAGATGCGTTTGCCCTGAATGGGCTACCCCTTTACGGAATTCATTAAAGTTTTAGTGCTTTATTCTTTTTTATACTTTTACAGAAATATAATAATACCATTATTATGAAGAAACTTTTATATATCGCTCTTATTCTTAGCTTTAATATCGTAAATGCACAAACTGATTCTAGCTGGAAGGCGGCTCCTGAAGTAAAATTTTCGGGCTTTTTAGATGTTTTTTATTCCTACGATTTTAATAAACCAGAGGGGGATAACAGACAGGATTTTTTCTTTAACCATAATCGACATAATGAGTTTAATCTGAATTTGGGCTTGATAAAAGTTGAGCTGAACCATGATAAGTATCGTGCTGCTTTGGCAATGCAAACAGGAACTTATGTGAATGATAATTATGCTGCCGAGCCTGGCGCGCTAAAATTAATAAATGAGGCCACGGTGGGTGTTTCGTTGAATAAGAAGAACAATCTGTGGTTGGATGCCGGAATAATGGGTTCTTATATTGGTTTTGAAAGTGCCATATCAACCGATAATCCTACATTAACCCGATCACTCTCTGCTGCAAGCTCTCCTTTTTTTATCACGGGGGCACAACTAACCTACAGCCCAAATGAAAAATGGGATGTCGCACTTATTTTAACCAATGGCTGGCAACGAATTCAACGGGTTTCGGGCAATTCTATGCTGTCAGGAGGCACGAGATTGAATTATCATCCTTCAGAAAAAATACAATTAAATTGGAGTACCTTTATTGGAACTGATGACCCTGACACCACACGCAGGATGCGATATTTCAATGATTTTTATGGTATTTTTCAACTATCGAAAAAGTTTAATATAACTGCTGGTTTTGACTTTGGTTTTCAGCAGCAGGCAAAGGACAGCTCCAGTTACGATAGCTGGTTTACCCCAGTGGTAATATTGCAATATACCATAAATGATAAGTGGAAAACGGCTTTACGTGGTGAGTATTTTGGTGATAAGGCAGGGATAATTATTCCATCTGTTTCACCAAATGGTTTTAATGCATCGGGCTTTTCGCTTAACTTTGATTATTCGCCTACTCCAAGTTTAGTATGTAGGATTGAAGGGCGCATGTTAAGCAGTAAGGATGATATCTTTGAGTTAAACGGAGGCTATACCAATACCAACTTCTTTATTACTGGATCCATTGCTGTTAATATTAACCGATAGCGATTATTTTAGTTTCAGTACCAGCTCCTCAACCTCTTCTGCTCGCGGACTTTCATTGAGCATAAAATGATATATTTCGCCCACGGTCCACTTACGGGCAATTTTATCTACCAAATGTTCGCGCACTACCCAAATCATAGGTCGTGCAGTTATACTCACGAGTTGTTCAATGGCCGGAGCCCATCCATCACCTCCCAATTCCAAGGGTCCAATTTCATCAATCACTATTAGCTTGGCTTCTTCGGGAATATTATTCAATATATTATTTCCTACTTCTTGGGCATAAGGATTAAAATAGAATTTGCCATAATGCTCCCATTCTTCATGCTCCTTGATGGTACACAGCAACTCATTACGCTCGCTGCTAAGGTCTTTTAGTTGATAGCCGGTACGTTTGTCGCCATCATAAATAACTTTAGCTAAAAATCCAGCTGATGGAATATCCTTCCGTGCTAAGCGATTGATTACTTTCTCTACAAAAGTAGTTTTTCCTTCCTGTATATTTCCACTGATAATAATAATTGGTGGTAGGTTGTCGTGTTTATCTTTTACCATTTCCAGTATTGTTTCGGCATAAAGTATCAACTCGGCAATGGAGTGCACAGGCCGACGAATCATATTTTTCACATTTGGGAAGGCAGCCGTACTGGCAGGTAAAACCATAAACGAAAGCTCCATTGCTTGATATAGATTGGCAAAACCACGTTTGTAAAGTATGGATTTGATAATTGGGTTTTTAAGCTCCTTGCTGATGGAAGCAAAACTCAAAAGCACAAAAGCTGCACGGATATTCATCTTTACACCCACCATAAGACCTGCCATGCTAAACATTTCGCCATCTTCACCAGGCATTAAAAGTCCGGCAAGCAGTGTGATGACAATAAAGAATATCCAAAAAGAGGGTTTTCGTAAATGTCGGAATGCATTGCCATAGCGATAGATTGTAAAGCTGATGTAAACGCCAATAAACAGGGCAACATACTGTAGTGGGGCGTTATTGATGATATAAAAGCCCAGCATTAAAACAGTGATATGCAATAGTAAAAGCCATCCTGAATATTTATAACTGGTGGTATGTTCAAAAAGCGATTGAAAGCGTTTCTTATTATCCTGAAAATCAATACTGTTGAGCTGTCCTAATTGTTGAGCTTGTTTGCCTGTAAGATAACCAATCAGTCCACCAGTCATGCCGATTAATAAATAAACCATAAACAAGGCTAATACGGCATATTTGGCCTCCAAGTTTTCCCAGTGAAATTGCCGAATGGAGTAATCATACATTTTCTCGAAAATGAGAATAATATCCCATCCATAGGTTACTATTGCGGTTACTATTTTTTGAATTAAAACAAAGGCAACGGCCAGCGAACCTGCCAACATAAAACTAGGAAGCCGACGACCAAAAATCATCAATACAAATTCTAGAATAAAAGCCTCGGACATGATGCCAATCATGGGGCCAAATATTATGGCGCTGGGTGAAAGTGATTTCATCAAAGCGGCAATTACTCCCGCACGCCATATCAAACCACGCTCAGGCCACATTTTACTGAATGCCACAACAAATGCTACACTCAAAAATGACATAATAGTACCCGATAATGGAATACGCAGATTATGCAGAAAACTTCCCAAGATAATCTCATTTGCCGCCCATATGCTTCCGATACTTGCTGCTTTGAGCCATAGCTCGGAGATATGCGTTTGTTTGAAATGCTTCATTTGTGGGAATCTATTTTTCGTATTTGATGATAGATATAAAAGCTTTAACATTAAGCAGCTGCAAGGCAAAAGCTGACATTAATATCAGTGCTAAACTAATTCCCATACGTATAATCCATTCGAAAGGAAGGAAAGTGCTAATCCAATTAAGTGCAAATAAACTTAATACAAAAGCCGCTAGTTTAAATACATATTTGGCTTCAAAATGAATATCTAAAATCTTAAATGCTAATACCACTTGAATAATTGCCGTTACCACTTGTGCTGTTAATCCTGCATAAGCTGATCCCAATGCTTTCATCTCAGGAATTAATACCAAGTTGAGTACTAGACTAATGAGCATTCCGATGAAAGCCATGATATTCAAAGGCTTTAGGCTCCCATTGGCGGTGAGTAGCGTCCCAAAAATATAGGTTGTGGAGGTGGCCACATAAGCAAACATCATGATTACAAATATTTTGGAGCTTTCAAGAATACGCATATTAAATAGCTCAGCACTTTCGCTAGAGTGTTGATGATAAAGTAGCGACATAATATCTTGCCCAAAAAACATGGAGGTAATGGCCACGGTGCTAGATAGTAGGAATATAAGGGTAAACGAGAGTTTTAGAACTTGGCTTAGGCTTTCTTTTTCCTTAATCATTTTAGCGAATAGCGGAAGCAATAAAACGGCAAAAAGATAGCCCGACATATTATTTGCTACATCTAAAAGACGGAAAGCAGAAGCATAAATTCCTGATTGTAAATGCCCGTCGATGGGCAGAAGCCGTTCGATAAGTACCGAGTCTATTCGATTATACATGCCCATGAGCATGATAAGAATGAAGTAAGGAAAACTTTGCTTAATAATCATTATAAAGAAAGCCGAATTCCAATTTAATCGATGAAATTTTGTTTTCACTAAAACAATTAAAAGAGTAATAATAGCTGTTAAGCCGTATGCTACAGTTTGAGAGTAAACAAACCATTCTATTTTGAAAGGCTCGTTTGTTACACCTCCCCAAAGAAGTAGACTGCAGATAATGATTAATATTAAGCGGTCGAGCACCGAAAGAATACTATCGGTACGAAA